>WTJS01000068.1:0-4612 GCA_011524735.1 Alphaproteobacteria bacterium | reverse complement strand
CCTTCTCCTTCTCCTTCTCCTTCTCCACCGCCGTCGCCGTCGCCATCACCGTTGCCATCCCCTTGACCATTTTGAGAAGGTGGCACATCCGGACACCGCTGTGATTCTGAAATCTTCAGCTGAATACCAGTATTCTGCGACGTAAAATCAATATTTTTCCATTCAATTGAGCAGGCCTGAATGTTGGTTGAACGTATATTCCATCCTTGCAGACCTTCCCAGCTGATCATCTGCAGATTGGGATCCGAATTGGCATCACCATCTGCGTTTTGTACATAATCCTTTAATTCATGCAACCCAGTCATCGGATCGGCCTCTCCCTCAATTCTAAGAGGCAGGACCGCACCATCATTGGCCCGGCTCCACTCCGCAGAAGTGGTCATACGGCCATTCGAACCAATGGTATTTGGCTGATATTCAGGCACGTCATCCAAAAACGTGAACGGATCTGTCAGGTCGGCCAGATTACGATTTGCCTGAATGTTGTTCAGGTTGAATTTCACCTTTCCAGTCGTCGGGTCAAATGTGTCGAACTGGAAAAAGAGCGTGTATCGGTTGTTTGTGCGGGCCCCGGCACTTTGTACCATTGGATTTGATGGTGGATCGTATTCGGCAACATATTCGTAAAGAAACACTGTCACGCGATCGCGCCTGTGGAAATCTCGATAGACCGGACTGTTCTTGACATAGGGGAAAGGAGATGGCGGTTGCTGCTGGCCCTCAGGGGCATTGGGTTTGCGTGGTGGAGGCAGGACCTGAAATCCATCATCGCTCCAAGTAAAATCATGGGCAGCTCTGGCACAGACAGAAGGAAAGTCCGTGTAGTGGGTCGAATAGCTGCCATCGGCCTGATCAAACTTGATCAGAGAGCCTTCCGTCGTAGGTCCGCAATATCCGTAGAATTTGACTGGCAACTCCACACCGGGATAGGACACGCTGGTGATGTGTTTGGTAACTTCAAATGCCTGGGTCACCGGGTTCACATATCCGAGATCAAACCGGATGGCTGTTCCCTTGGTCTGACAACCACAATTCGCCCGCACGTCCAACTCGGTGCTGTCTTTGCGAATGATTGATTGGCTCTGCAGAATGCCACTCAACCTGTCGGTACCAAAAAATCCATCTGGCGAGAAATAAACTAGATTGTCCAGTGCCTGACGAATGCCATCAACATTGCCAGTGAGGGAGACTGTACTCGTATCATAACCACTGATCGTCACCCCGATTGGAGCCGCTACCACCTGAAGGCGTGATTGTGGCAATTCGGTCCTAAGCTGCAATGTTGCTTCGGTTGCCGGATTGTTGGAGAGGGCCTCGACAAACCTTGCAGCGTTGCTGACACCCCCACCCTGCACAATTTCAACATCAGGCATGTCTAGACCGATTCCTGGCATGGCCGCATCAGGCGGTTCGATCAGGGATGTATGAAACATCCCGGGTCGCTCGGCATCATAGGCGACAAAGCGCGGAAAAAGGACCTGACGGCCTGCCGGAACACCATTTGTTGGATCCGCTCCCCATTTCAAACAGGCCGGATCATCGACCTTCACCGTTGCCCGCCCCTCACCAAGATCATAGACAATCGCCTCGCTGATCGAACATCGGCCCACTCCATCCTCAAGACCAGTAGTGAGGACCACTCCCTTAGCCATCAGGTCGTTCATCTTCTTGGCGATTGGTATACCCTCAATCGTCAGGCAGTCAGGTCTGAAAGAAAATGTTCCTGCCTGAAGATTGGCATCAGCAGTAAGAGCACAGCGGACATTTACACCGTCATATCGGGTTTGATTTCCAAACAGGGTTGCAATGGCAAGTCCGCTGCCTTGCTTCAGATCCTCCTGCATCGCCGAATTGACATAGGTCTGAGGTGTAGAAGACTCAGACAGATTACCTTCAATAAAATCCTTATAGACAAAAGCAGCAACGGCCTCACTCTTGCGCTGGGCGTTTAGATTGCTTTGCTCTCCAAGGAGTGTTGTTTCGGTCATGTCCAGAAGCTGAATAGCGGCAATACTTACCAATGCCAGCAAAGTTACCGACACCATGAGTTCGACCAATGACATGCCAGACACAGACAAGATCTTTACAGTACGACGCATCGAAAGCACCAAATTGAAACCACGCAACCAACCGCTGATCACTAGCAATACCATCTTATCTGGCATAAATCTCAACCATTCCTGCATTGACAGCATTGGTCGATTGACGCCAGGGTTTTCGTAGTCTATCAACCCTACAAGGTGGCCCGATGGCAGAGTGGTTATGCAGCGGTTTGCAAAACCGTGTACATCGGTTCAATTCCGGTTCGGGCCTCCATTTCTCTGTAAATCACGATCAACGGCTTTATCAGTGTGACTGGCCTCACATCTGTTACATTTCAACAGAGTGGCGGGCAAACACCACCTGCTGGCCCCTGAAACGGAGTGAGCGCCAAACATGCGCCTTCTGATTTCGCTTTCAGCCCTTCTCTTCTCCACGCTGTTTGTGCAGATGGGCATTGGATCTCTTCGGCCTTTCGATGCCATTTCTGGTCAGGCTCTTGGGTTTTCACCAGTTGAAATTGGCTTACTTGCCTCCGGACATTTCGGCGGATTTCTTCTTGGGTGCATCTTCAGCCCCATACTCGTGCGCCGAGCTGGACATTCGCGCGCCTTTGCCTTCATGGCAGGTGTTGCTGTCATCTCCATTATTGCACACCCGCTGTACCCTGACGCCGTTTTCTGGACCATTATCAGGGTTTTGTCGGGCTTTTCTGTGGCTGGCTGCTACACCCTTATTGAAAGCTGGCTTCAGGCAAAGGCAACAAACCAGATCCGCGGACGCTTGTTCAGCATCTATCGCCTTGTGGATATGTCCGGCCAGGTGATGGCCAATGCTGTGATCGCCACACTCACACCAGCCAGTTACATTTCCTACAATTTGATCGCCATTGTGATGTGTCTTTCCATACTGCCGCTGGCACTGACACAAAGTAAGGAGCCGGCCCTGCCAGAAACGACAGGATACCGTCCCTTTTTTGCCTTTGGTGTGTCGCCCCTAGCCGCTCTTGGCGTAGTCGTTGCCGGGCTTTCAACCGCAACTTTTGGCTCTGTGGGGCCGATCTACGCTATCTCGGTCGGTCTTGATCTTTCTCAAACGGCCTTATTTCTGGTGACCTCGACCATTGGTGGAATGGTATCGCAGTTCCCAGCTGGCATGCTGGCGGATCGCCTGTCGCGCCGGACCGTGCTCCTGATTTTCAGCATTATGGCAAGTGCCCTGTGTCTTGCCATGATGCTGCCAATCGCCACTATCGAAATAGGCGGCATCCAGCTTGTCTACGTGATGGCGTTTCTTTTTGGTGTGACAACATTCCCCATCTATTCCATCTGTGCTGCACATGCATCGGACTTCGTCCATACTGATGAAATGATCCTGCTCAGTTCATCGCTCATTTTCTTTTATGCATCGGGTGCGATCGTCTCTCCTCTAATCGCGGGCTGGATTATCGCAGAATTTGGAGCATCAATGATGTTCAGTCTGATTTCAGCGGCGCATGTGACACTGATGATCTATACCGTCAGGCGGAATTTTGCTCGTCCGGCTGCAGCGCAGCGAGCCTATGCCTACGTGCCACGAACATCGATGTTCATTGCCAGCATTCTGAAATCACGGCGGTCAAATGGAAAAAATAACAGAGCTAAGCCTGGTTCTTGATATGCCGCTTAGAGGCTGTCGTTAACGATATTTTGACCCGAACCTTTGACGTCTAAATTGTCGCACCTATATCATCAGTCTGTGATATGTTTAGTTCGAGCGCCTTCATCAGCGCCTGCCCCGGAGACAAGACATGGAAACGGTTGCGCCGTTCGAAACTGAAACCCAAAGCGACAGCCCGCAGACGGCGACGGTGGCCGGACAGCAGCTGCGCGATGCCATGGGGTCATTCCTAACCGGCGTTACTATTGTGACAGCAAGGTCAGAAGACGGCACGCCTTATGGTCTCACTGTGAATTCGTTCAATTCAGTGTCATTGGATCCACCGCTCGTTCTATGGTCGCTGGACCTGAAGAACAACCGCACTGACCTCTTCCGTTCGGCAAAGGGATTTACTGTCAATATCATGCCAGCCAGCAGTGAATCATTGATCCGTAAATTTGCAGCGGCCGATGCTGACAGGTTCAACGATACAATTTGGTATTGGGGCGTTTCCAAACAGCCCGTACTCGATGAGGCTCTAACAAGTCTTGAATGCAGATTGTGGGCTGAATACCCGGGAGGTGATCATGCCATATTTGTTGGCGAAGTGATCGACATCCGTCATGGACAGGGGAGTCCCGCTGCCTACTTCAAAGGACGGCTAAGCGCCTTCCCTGAGTGATGCCTTTGACTCAAGACAACTCGTCTTACCCAATCCTCGGAGACCTTGTGCTGGTTGGCGGCGGCCACGCTCAGATTGCTGTCCTGAAATCATTTGCAATGCATCCGGTGCCGGGGCTTCGTCTGACGCTGGTCACACGCGATATCAACACTCCCTATTCAGGCATGCTTCCGGCATTCGTTGAGGGTGTCTGGTCTAATGATGATATCCATATCGACCTCGTTCGTCTGGCCCAGATGGCAGGGGCACGGC
>WTJS01000060.1:3003-11357 GCA_011524735.1 Alphaproteobacteria bacterium | reverse complement strand
TGACGGAATCTTCACCGGCAGGGTGAGCGTATCCGGCGGAGTCATTTCGTCGGTCGACAGCGGTACGGATATTCCGGCAGGCGCGGTTGACTGCGACAGTGATTTTCTGTCGCCGGGGCTGATCGAGCTTCATACCGACAATCTCGAACGCCATCTCAAGCCGCGGCCCGGCGTCCGCCAGCCGACAACGGATGCCCTTATTGCCCATGACGGCGAGCTGGCAAGCACCGGCATCACCACGGTGTTCGATGCGTTGCGTGTTGGTTCGGTGATCTCGGTCGGCCGAAATGCCTACGAGCCTTACGCGCTGGAGGCGGCGGAATCGCTCACCAGCCTGCGCGAAAACAGGCAGCTGAAAATTGACCACCATATTCACCTTCGCGCCGAGATCTGTTCGGAAACGCTGGTCGATGAACTCGACAGTTTTCGCAGCGCGCAGCGGATCGGCATTGTCAGCCTTATGGACCATACGCCCGGGCAGCGGCAGTTTCGCAATATGGAGCAGCTCATGGCATATCTTCAGGGCAAGCATGGCATGTCGGATTCGCAGTTTCAGGACCATTGCGCCAGAATGAAAACACTGCAGGCGCGCAACGGCCAGCGCCACCGTGACGCCGCCGTGCAGTTCGCCGCCGATATTGGCGCCGTTCTTGCCAGCCATGACGATACGACGGTCGGTGACGTTGCCGAATCAAGGGCTGTAGAATGTATTCTGGCAGAATTTCCGACGACCATGGAGGCCGCGGCGGAATGTAACGATGCCGGCATGGCGGTGATGATGGGCGCGCCCAACCTCATGCGTGGCAAGTCGCATTCCGGCAATATTTCGGCTGACGAACTGGTGGCGCCGGGGTATCTGCAGATCCTGAGCTCCGATTATGTGCCCTCGACGCTGCTTCGGGCTGCGGTCAAGCTTGCGAAAACGCTGGATGACCTGTCCGCTGCCATGGCAACGGTCACCTCCGAGCCGGCACGCGTGACCGGCCTGGATGACCGGGGCCGGATTGCGGTCGGTCTTCGTGCCGACATGCTTCGCTTCGGGATTGAACGGGATGACCCCATCATCCGCGGCGTCTGGTCAGCCGGCCGGCAGGTGGCCTGACCTGCCCGTTTTTAGGGCTTTTTGACCAAATTATGTGCAGCCACCTTCAGGTTGGTTTCCATCTGGGGTGTGCCTGCCTACCTTCATACCGTCATGATGGACGGTACGATCAACCCTGGACGGACATATCAGCGATCCCGCGGAATGGCAGACGTCGCCTTCCGCGCGGACGAACTCGAACGCCTTTATCAGTCAGGGGCCGCCAAAGCGCTTCTGCCCCGTCGCCATGGCGGCGCGCATGAGGTCGTTCTGGTGAACACCGCCGGCGGCATCACCGGCGGCGATGCCTACAGTTATGGGTGCACCGCCAGCGCCACGGATGTGATCGTCACCACCCAGGCCGCTGAACGCGCCTACCGCAGCAGCACCGCCGACATTGCCAGCATGGATGTGAAACTCGGCGCGAGCGATGGTGCATCGCTGCATTGGCTTCCACAGGAAACCATCCTGTTCGACGGGAGCCGCATCAACCGCCGTATCGAGGTTGAGCTGGATGCGCACAGCGAGTGCATCGTGCTCGAGTCGCTGGTCTTTGGGCGTCATGCCATGGGCGAGACGCTGCGGAACTGCCATTTCACCGACCGATGGCGGATCCGCCGTGACGGGCGGCTTGTCCATGCCGAGGCGCTGACCCTTGCCCATGATGTTCCCGCGCTGCTGAGTGCAGCCTCTGGTGCGGACGGCGCCCAGATGGCGGCAACGTTGCTCTATGTGGGTCCGCGGCTGGAACAGGTTCGCGACGAAATCGCCGCAACGCTGCCAACGCTCCGGTCGCGGGCGGCGGTCTCATCATGGCAGGGGCGCCTGGTTGTACGCCTGATCGCAGCCGAGACCATGTGGGGCAAGGCGGATATCGCGCAGATTCTGAATTCCATGCACGGCCAGCAGGTGCCGCGCGTCTGGCAATCATGAGGTAGGACATGAAACTGACACCACGTGAAAAGGACAAGCTTCTTGTGAGCCTTGCCGCCATGGTGGCGCGCGGGCGGCTGGAGCGCGGCGTGAAGCTGAACCATCCGGAGGCGATCGCCCTGATCACCGACTTCGTCGTCGAGGGCGCGCGCGACGGCAGGTCGGTTGCCGACCTGATGGAGGCAGGCGCGCATGTCGTCACGGCCGAACAGTGCATGAAAGGCATTCCGGAGATGATCCACGACGTCCAGGTCGAGGCCACTTTTCCAGACGGTACGAAACTGGTGACCGTGCATCACCCCATTCGCAAGGGAGGCGCATCATGATCCCCGGAGAACTATTGCCCGCCGATGGCGACATCACGCTCAATGCCGGCGCCGAGACGCTGAGCATCACTGTCGCCAATACTGGCGACCGGCCGGTTCAGGTCGGAAGCCACTATCATTTTGCCGAAACCAATCCGGCACTGGATTTCGACAGGGCCGCGGCACGCGGCATGCGGCTCGACATCGCTGCTGGTACCGCTGTTCGTTTCGAACCCGGACAGCGCCGCGAAGTCACCCTCGTGCCCCTGTCGGGCGCCCGCCGTGTATTCGGCTTCAACCAGCACATCATGGGAGGCCTCTGATGCCGAAGCAGATTTCCCGCGCCGCCTATGCCGACATGTACGGCCCGACCACTGGCGACAGGCTGCGACTTGCAGATACCGACCTTATTATTGAGGTGGAAAAGGATTTTACCACCTATGGCGAAGAGGTCAAATTCGGCGGCGGCAAGGTCATCCGCGATGGCATGGGCCAATCGCAGGCAAGCCGCGCGGAAGGTGCCGTCGATACGGTGATCACCAACGCGCTGGTGGTTGATGTCTCGGGCATTTTCAAGGCGGATATCGGGCTGAAGGACGGTGTCATCTGCGGCATCGGCAAGGCCGGCAATCCCGACACGCAGCCGGGTGTCGACATTGTCATCGGGCCGGGGACCGAGGCCATTGCCGGCGAGGGGCATGTTCTGACGGCAGGCGGGTTCGACAGCCACATCCACTATATCTGTCCGCAGCAGATTGAGGATGCGTTTCATTCCGGTCTCACGACGATGCTTGGTGGTGGCACCGGTCCGGCCCACGGCACGCTGGCGACGACCTGCACGCCCGGACCCTGGCATATCGGCCGGATGCTGCAGTCAGCTGATGCCTTTCCCATGAATCTGGCTTTTGCCGGCAAGGGCAACGCGGCTTTATCCGTCGCGCTTGAAGAACAGGTGCGCGGCGGCGCATGTGCTCTCAAGCTTCATGAGGATTGGGGCACCACTCCGGCCGCCATCGATACATGCCTGTCTGTCGCGGACGCTATGGATGTACAGGTCATGATCCATACCGACACACTGAACGAAAGCGGGTTCGTCGAACACACCGTCGCGGCAATGAAGGAACGGGTCATCCACGCGTTTCATACGGAAGGCGCAGGTGGTGGGCACGCACCGGACATCATCAAGATCTGTGGCGAGAGTCATGTGCTGCCTTCTTCCACTAACCCGACACGACCCTATACCGTCAACACACTGGAAGAACATTTAGACATGCTGATGGTCTGTCACCATCTCGACAAATCCATTCCCGAGGATGTGGCCTTTGCCGAGAGCCGGATCCGGCGCGAAACCATTGCTGCCGAAGATATCCTGCATGATTTAGGTGCCTTTTCGATCATCGCATCCGACAGCCAGGCGATGGGGCGCGTCGGTGAGGTGATCATCCGCACCTGGCAGACTGCGCACAAGATGAAGATACAACGCGGACGTCTGCCGGAGGAGACCGGCGACAACGACAATATGCGGGTGAAACGCTACATCGCGAAATACACGATCAACCCGGCTATCGCGCACGGCATTTCCGCATATGTTGGATCTATAGCTGTTGGCAAAAGAGCCGATCTGGTGTTGTGGCACCCTGCCTTCTTTGGCGTGAAACCTGAAATGGTTATCATCGGTGGTAGCATTGCCTGTGCACAGATGGGTGATCCAAACGCTTCAATCCCAACACCACAACCAGTGTACACACGACCCATGTTTGGGGCTTTTGGCAAAGCGGTTGAAAACTCTGCTGTCACCTTTGTCAGTGCGGCCGCCCAGGATGCTGGAATCGCTGAAAGTATGGGCCTTGCAAAGACCACGGTGCCGGTCGAAAACACGCGCAATATCTCCAAGGCAGATATGGTGCATAACGCCTACTGCCCTGAGATTGAGGTTCATCCAGAAACCTATGACGTACGCGCAGATGGTGAGCTTCTAACATGTGAGCCGGCGTCTGAACTGCCCTTGGCGCAGCGTTATTTCATGTTCTAAGGAGAGGATGATGCATCTGTCACAGCAGATCGAAGCACACATCCATGACAAAGACGCAGCCGATACGGTAACCTTGGATTACGAGGCAAGATTCCTGCGTCGCAAGCGGCTCGTTAGTGACGGTGGGGAAGCCTTTCTGGTTGAATTAGCCGAGACAAGGTCACTCAACCAAGGCGAAGGGTTTCGTCTTAACGATGGACGTATCATCAAGATCAAGGCTGCTTCAGAACCGCTGCTGGCCGTGCGGCATGACAATCTTGCGCGGATTGCATGGCACATTGGGAATCGCCACACGCCATGTCAGATCTGTGCAGACCACATCCTGATCCGTGATGACCGTGTGCTTCAGACGATGCTAGAAGAACTCGGCGCGACCACAATTCAGGTCACGTCCCCCTTCACACCCGAAGGCGGCGCTTATGGGCATGGCCGCACGCACGGACATGAACATGGGACTCATGAGCACTGACATGACTGCCCTGCCTACTAAAGAGCTGCTGATTTTACAGAACTGGTTTTCTCCATCTTTCCCGATTGGGGCCTTCAGCTATTCCAGCGGACTGGAAACGGCTATTGCGCGTGCGGACGTGCACGACCGTGACAGTTTGACTGCGTGGCTAGACACAGTGCTACAGCATGGGAACCTGTTCACCGATGCTGTATTTCTAAATGCGACCATGGACGGCAACAAAGTGAACGACCTCTGTCTTGCACTTTGTGCAAGTGCAGAACGATATCAGGAAACAACTGAACTTGGGGCATCGTTCTGCCGCGTCATCCACGAGACTCAGAAATTGGACCTGCCGGGTGGACTGGCTTACCCAGTTGCTGTTGGCTTGGCGGCACGCCAGTTGGGGTTTGACCGCGCCGCAACTGTTGCTGCTTTCCTGCAGGGAAGCTGCATGAACCTAATTTCCGTGGCCGTTCGCGCCGTGCCGATTGGTCAGATGGACGGTCAGGCTTGCTTAACCTCACTCATACCAATCATTGAAACGGCTTCGGCCAACGCCATGACGACCGCAATAGAGGATGCCGGAAACTTTGCAATGGCAGCAGATCTCTGTGCGCTTGAACATGAAACAGCAACGCAGCGGATTTATAGAACATGACTGAACAGCTACGTACCCCCTCTGAATTGAAGCACGGTCCCTTAAAGGTTGGCATTGGCGGACCTGTTGGTGCCGGCAAAACCAGTATGACAGAAGCACTTTGCCGCGCATTGTCTTCCTTTGTTTCAATGGCCGTGATCACGAACGATATCTACACGCGTGAGGACGCCGATTTTCTGGTAAGGGCACAGGCATTGCCAGCTGAACGAATACGTGGCGTGGAAACAGGCGGCTGTCCTCATACAGCCATCCGCGAGGATGCATCAGTCAACCTTGCGGCTGTTGCAGACCTGAAGCAGACCTTCCCCGATCTTGAACTGATCCTGATTGAATCAGGCGGTGATAATCTCGCCGCCACTTTTAGTCCTGAACTCGTCGACCTGACGATCTATGTGATTGATGTGTGCATGGGCGCCGACATTCCCCGCAAGAAGGGGCCAGCACTGCTGAAATCAGACATGCTTGTTGTAAACAAGATCGAGCTTGCCCCGCACGTCGAGGTTGACCTGCATCAGATGCGCGCTGATACAGCAGCCAGCCGCGGTGACCTACCCTTCATCTTCGGATCAATGCGCCGAAATGCTGGGGTTGAGGAGCTTGTTACATTTCTGAAGGAGGCTGGAGGACTGGGGCGCTAGCGCTTAGAACTCGGAATGTCTCAAGGTCGAATAAAGCCTAAGGCCATGGGTATCCGTGAGACGGTGATAATTCAGTAGCCTTTTCACATTCTCAGGCCACTCTCAGCTTCGAAGCAGTGGATATTACCCGCATCAGCCGTCAGATGGATCATGTCACCGGCTTCAGCTTTTGGTGGCTTGTCCATCTTTACGATCAGCTCCCGGCCGCCCTCTGTTACCATATGTACAAGTGCGTATTCACCAAGGTTTTCGACCAGTTCCAGGGGTGCAGAAACGAGCGCTTTGGCCGCAGTTGTGGCTTTCAGATGCTCGGGTCGGATACCGACAATGCCAGCCTTAGGGTCAATCTTCAGCACCTTGGCTGCAGCAGTGGCAAGGTCAGCCTGATCGAGAAAATTCATCTTTGGCGAACCAATGAACTGCGCAACAAAGGCGTTACGTGGATTGTCATAAAGCTCGATCGGGCTGCCGACCTGTTCGATGCGGCCATCCCGCAACACGACAATCTTGTCGGCAAGGGTCATCGCCTCAACCTGATCATGCGTTACATAGATCATGGTGGTGCCAAGGCGCTGATGCAGCCGGGCAATTTCAAGGCGTGTATTCACCCTGAGGGCGGCATCAAGATTTGACAGTGGCTCGTCAAACAAAAACACTTCTGGCTCACGCACGATGGCGCGACCGATGGCAACACGCTGGCGCTGACCACCAGACAGGGCCTTTGGCGTGCGCTCAAGATATTCAGTGATATGTAGAACTTCCGCAGCGGCCCGCACACGGCTGTCAATTTCGTCTGCAGGCAGTTTGGCCTGTTTCAGCCCGAAAGCCATGTTGTTATAGACCGTCATGTGCGGATAAAGAGCGTAGGTCTGGAACACCATAGCAACGCCACGCTTTGATGGCGCAACGTCATTGACCCGCACATCTCCAATCTCAATGTCACCACCAGAAATCAACTCCAGCCCAGCAATCATCCGCAGCAAAGTGGATTTGCCACAGCCCGATGGCCCAACGAAAACAACGAACTCACCGTCCTGAATATCAAGGTCCACATCGTGAATGACGCTGACCTCACCGTAAGATTTCTTGACGTCTTTAAGTGTTACACTGGCCATCTAGTGTCCATCTCCTGGATTGCGGTGACGATGCCTGCTGCAAAATCTGTGTAGGTCGAAGGCAGGGCGCCCCACAACGTCGCTGAGGTTGCGAAATCCTGTTCAGCACCATCTTCAAGCATTGGCGCCAGAAGGTGCCAGTTCGGCTCATGATAATCGATGCGACCCTGCCCCCTGGCGTGTCGGCGCGCAAACACATACCAGCTGGCAATACTGACATAGCAATATTGCGGGCTGATGCCCTGAGAAAGACACCCCTCAAGGGTTGGCCGCAGGAAAATTGGAAATTTTGCAAATCCGTCCATGCAAATACGTTCCAACGCATCTGCAATGGCGCGATTGGCAAATCGTTCTGCGATACGCTCACTATAGACCCGCTTATCAAAAGGCAGCGTGAGTTGCAGACCCGCCAGAATTTCTTCACCTTCGAGACCATCAAAATGGGCCCGCAGATCCGCATCGCGCATCGCTTCATCAAACGTATCATACCCGGCAAGCGCACCAAGATAGGCAAGGCCGGTATGACCGCCATTCAAAATCCTGATCTTCGCCTCTTCATAGGGGTCAACATCGGCGACGATCTCGACACCAACCTTGGACAAGTCTGCCATAGGCGCCGCAAAATTACCCTCAAGAACCCATTGGATATAATCTTCGCTATGGATGGGGCTGACGGCGCTAGCTGGGAACAGACTGTCAATTTCCGACTGCAGTTCAGGTGTACTCCGCGGTGTAATCCGATCAACCATCGAACAGGGGAAGGTAGCGTTCTGGCCAAGCCAATGAGCAATTTCCGAGCGCCCAGTGGCGTTCAGATAGGCCAAAAGCGTGCGTTCAAGCATGTGCCCGTTGCCGCGAATATTATCACAGCAGAAAATTGTCAGAGGGGCGCCCCCAGCGGCGTGCCGCCTTTCAAGTCCCGCAGCCAGATAGGCATAGACGGATTGCGCTGGACCGCCATCCACTTCAGCGCTGATGATAGGATCCTGCAGATTCAGATTGCCAGCGTCATCAAGATAATAGCCACTTTCCGTCACCGTGATTGACACGGCATGAACCGTATCAAGCGCCATCAGTCCTTCTGCGTCAGCAGCATCCTGAGACCAGTCTGCGAACCGGATATGCGGGCGCACCATACGAT
>WTJS01000060.1:0-2993 GCA_011524735.1 Alphaproteobacteria bacterium | reverse complement strand
GGCGAAGATGTACCCGTACATTTCAGCAGATAGCCATTCTGGTTCTGCGCAGCATCTGCAAAGGAAGCGCTTTCAGACAGACGCAGATTCACTGCGGCGATACCCCATCCAAGGTCACCCGTTCGCGCCATATAATCATCGATATAGACCGCCTGATGCGCGCGATGAAAGGCACCATAACCCACATGGACGATGCCAATCTGGCAATCGCTAAGATTATATTCGGTGGCAAAGACCGGCGGTGTTCGCACATTCATCATGAAGTTGCCGCCTCTTTCTTGACCAGATCAACACGTGCCAGCGCCCTGTACGCGGTCGGCGTCATATTCTTCATTTTCATAAAGTGACGATTGAAGTTGGCCAAATTCTGGAAGCCCACTTCATAGCAGATGCTTGAGACTGGTTGGTCGGTGGCATAGAGCATCGAGCAGGCCTGACCCACACGCACTCGATTGAGGAATTCCAAGAATCTGTTGCCCGTGATTTTCTGGAAGTTGCGTGAAAAGGCAGTTGGACTCATGCAGGCAAGATCAGCCGCTGTTTCGAGCGAAATATCGTCAGCAAAATGCCTTGTAATATGGTCTACCACCTGTGCAATGCGGGTGTGTTTGTTGCTGTCTTCAGGTTGGGTAACCGCCACTACCGAAAGCTGACGTTTTTCCGCATGCTGATTAATTTCGACCAGAAGCTGCAGAAAAGCGAGAATACGCGCAGCCCCAGTATTGTCCCGAATCTCAGCCATGTGCCGCTGCGCCAGCTTGGCATCAAAGCCATGAAATTCAATGCCAGATCCAGCGAGTTCAAACATGGCTTTCATGTCTTCAAACTCTGGGAAGGCCGACGACAGACCAGCAACGCTTTCCTGATCGAACTGTACCAGCATATCTCGTGTCGCCACTTGGCGCGATGAAATCTCGTCTGTGACCCAGTTATGAGGAAGGTATGGCCCAGTCAGGAACAATGATCCTGGCCGAAACTCCCCAATATAATCACCAACAAATGCCTTGCCTCTAGTGGCCACAATCAGGTGAAGTTCAAATTCCCGGTGCGAATGCCACCGGCACAAATCACTTGGCCAACCATGTTCAAGATATCGAATGCTCTCGGTAGAGCGATCAACATATTCGATTTCCGGTGTGATTATCGACATCGCCCTACCTCAGCACATTGCCGCCATCAACACTGATGGTCTGGGCGGTCATATATTGTGACTGATCACTTGCCAAAAACACGGCAACACGTGCGACTTCAGACGGATGCCCCATATAGCCAAGTGGTACAGACCTGCCAACTTCACGCTTTTTCTGACCAATAGGCTTGTTCTCAAACTTTGCGAACAGGGCGTCAACAGTTTCCCACATGGGTGTATCGATGACGCCGGGCGAAATAGCGTTAACCCTGATTTTGTGACGGGCGAGAGCCAATGCGGCAGATTGGGTATAGCTGATCACCGCCGCCTTGGTTGCACAGTAATGGGCAACAAGAGCTTCACCGCGATGGCCAGCCTGGCTTGCCAGATTAATGAGTGATCCAGGCCTGTCCGCTGCAACTAGCGCGTTTGCAACAGCCTGCAACACTGCATACATCGCCCGCACATTCACAGCGAATAGCCTGTCATATTGATCGAGGTTTGCCTGCAGAACCGATCCCATATCGAACAGCGCCGCATTATTGAACAGCACATCGGGCACTTCATTTGCGATCCACTCACAGCAACCACTTAGCCCGTCATCAGACGCCAGATCGAACGCCCGATGTTCGCTCGCACAATCACCAGTAAATCTGTCACCAATATCCGTCGTCAGCACACGCGCACCAAGTGCCGCAAAATGCTCTGCCGCCGCTGCGCCGATGCCACCATTGGCACCCGTCACAAGACAGGTCTTACCTGACAGATCTGTCGGTGCCGCGGTAAAGGTCATTTCACCGCTCCAAAGGTGAGACCACGCACCAACTGCTTTTGGCAGAACCATCCTAGCACGACAATCGGACCAACCGCAGCTGTCGACACGGCTGACAGGCGGCCAAAGAACAAGCCTTCAGGTGCACGGTTACCCTCGATCAGCTTAGACAGCGTAGCTGCCTCAGTCGTGGTCAAGCGCACTGTCCAGTAGGCTTCGTTCCAACAGAAGATGAAGCAGAGCAGAGCTGTCGACGCCAGTCCACCCCAGGCCAGAGGCAAGACAATATCCTTGATCTCACCCCAGACACTGACACCATCCATCTTGCCAGCCTCGATAATCTCCTTTGGGATTTCCTTGAAATAGGTGAACAGCATCCAGATGACAATTGGTAGATTGATCAGGCTTAGCACCAGAATAATCAGGAAATGCGTATCAAAAAGGTTCAGAAAATTCTTGGTGAGAAAGGTCATTGGATACAGAACGGCGGCGGCTGGCAGCATCTTGGTAGACAGCATCCACATCAGAATGTCTTTGGTATGCCGCCCAGGGTTGAAGGCCATTGCATAGGCTGCCGGCACACCCACAAACAGCGTAAAAATTGTGGCAAAGACTGTTGTGATGACCGAGTTGACGGCAAATCGCCAATAATCATAGTTCTCGGTCATGTTCTGGTAGTTTTCCAGTGTTGGTGTGAACATGAACAGAAATTCTGGCTTCACCGCATCAGCATCTGTCTTAAAGCTTGTCAGCACCATCCAGAAGATTGGGAAGAAGAAGACAAGCGCCACCACCCACGCAAGAACTGGCAGAAAAACGGTGGAAAATTTTGTTTGCTGACCCACGGCAGACATGACTTATCCCCCCCTCAATCCATCAGGCTCTTGCCGACAATCCTCAGCAGGAAGATCGCCACAATATTTGCAAGGATGACAGCAAGAATACCGGTCGCACTGGCTGCACCGATATTGTTCGACGCAAACTCACCAATCAGATAGGGCAGGTTTTTGTTACCATTACCCCGGCTGACAATTTCAATCTCTGCATAAAGTGATAAATGGAAGATCGCCTGGATCATGACCACAATGGCTA
>WTJS01000274.1 GCA_011524735.1 Alphaproteobacteria bacterium | reverse complement strand
AAGCTGATCTAGCAGACCGCATACAATCATGAATTCAAAACGGGGGGCCTATGTCCCCCGTTTTTTGTTACCTTTCACCAGAAACCGACTGGCGCCTGAAACTGACTGGAATGAATGCATGCTGTATTTTGCCCTTGGAGATTTTGTCCGGCACCCCTCGCGCCCCGACTGGGGCGCAGGACAGGTACAGTCAATTGTCGGCTTGAATGTAACTGTAAATTTTGTCCATGCTGGCAAACAGATGATAAATTGCGCTGTTGTTGAACTGATCAGAATTGACGATCCAAGCGACAGCACAGACGCGGCGCGTTTTGAAGGGTAATGTCCGGCAATAGAGCATCTCTGTTTACAGCCCTTTCCCGCTCAGATGGTCTGAAGACCTAATTCGTCAGCCCGAAAGAAACCGCCGAGCCCGCAGTGACGGGGCAGAACCAGCGGCTTTGGCTGCTACAGCCCATATTTGGCGCGATTACGTCATGCGATGACGCTTATGGCAGTGTTGTGTCTCCGCTGGTGGGCATAGTGGGCAACAAGCAAAGCGGCCTAGGGGCAGCAGACACCGGATTGCAGTGTGGGGAGATCAAGGTGGACGAAGCAGGCATTCCTGCCAACCGGCAGCAGGGTTCGAAGTCCAGTCGAGGTAAAGGGAACTACAAGCCGAAAGGTCGGCAGGTAGACCCGGCAGCGCGCGCCGAAATCAACGCCCTGCTTGGTGACACACCGCCACGCCGCGACCTCCTGATCGAAACACTTCATCTTATTCAGGATGCGTATGGGCACCTGTCGGCACGCCACCTCGCAGCGCTTGCAGATTTCATGCGACTTCCCATGGCGGAAGTCTGGGAAGTCGCAAGCTTCTATGACCATTTTGACCTTGTCCGTGAAGGCGAAAGCACACCTGCCAACTGCACAGTTCGGGTCTGCACATCATTATCCTGCATGATGGCTGGCGGCGAAACCCTGCTGGAAAAGCTGCAACCCTACGCTTCAGAGAAGGTCCGGTTTGTGCCGGCTCCATGCATTGGCGCCTGCGACAAGGCACCAGCAGCAGCCATTGGGCACAGCCTTGTGGAACATGCTGATTTTGAACAGCTTTCCCAAGTCACCGAGGCTGCACATCCAGAGTTGCCAGCATCCGCAATCCTGTTCGACGACTACTGCAAGGACGGTGGCTATGCGCTCCTACGCGCGCTATTGAATGGCGAACGCTCATCTGAAGACATCCTGTCCATCCTTGATGATACAGCCCTTCGCGGCCTAGGCGGCGCCGGCTTCCCGACTGGACGCAAATGGCGCATCGTCAGTGGCCAGCCTGGTCCGCGCTTGATGGCGGTCAATGGTGATGAAGGCGAGCCAGGAACATTTAAGGATCGGCTTTACCTTTCAAATGACCCGCACCGGATGATTGAAGGCATTCTGATTGCCTCCTTTGTCGTCGATGTCGAGACCTGCTTCATCTACATGCGGGATGAATATCCCGAAATCATCGCCCTGCTCCGTCAGGAACTTGATAAAGTCCGCGCAGCTGGTCTTGCCGATCATGTCGAGCTGGATCTGCGCCGCGGTGCAGGCGCCTATATTTGCGGCGAAGAATCCGCGATGATCGAATCGATTGAGGGCAAACGTGGCCTTCCACGCCATCGCCCGCCCTATGTCGCGGAAGTCGGCATCTTTGGCCGTCCAACGCTGGTCAATAATGTGGAAACGCTGCATTGGATTCGTGACATCGTTACCAACGGTGCTGCCTGGTTTAATGCACAGGGCAAGGACGGTCATCCAGGGCCACGCAGCTATTCCGTATCTGGCCGGGTCGCCAATCCTGGTGTGGTACTGGCCCCTGCTGGTTCAACCGTTGCCGAGCTGATTGAACTGTGCGGCGGCATGGCTGACGGGCACAGCTTCAAGGGATATCTCCCGGGCGGTGCCTCTGGTGGCATCCTGCCAGCCAGCAAAGCCGATATCCCGCTCGACTTCGGCGGCAAGCTTGCCGAAGAGGGCTGTTTTGTTGGCTCTCACGCTGTCGTCGTCCTGTCTGATCAGGACAATATGTGGGACGCCGCAACCAACCTGATGAAATTTTTCGCGCATGAAAGCTGCGGTCAGTGCACGCCATGCCGCAACGGCACTGAAAAGGCGGTCGCCATGATGACGGCAGCCGCACCAGACACGGATCTTCTTGGTGAGCTGTCAATTGCCATGGCCGATGCCAGCATCTGTGGCCTTGGCCAGGCCGCATCCAATCCGCTGGTCAGTGTGATGAAACATTTTCCCGCCGATATCGCCACCGCGGGCACCAAGACCAGCAGCAAGAAAGGTAGCCAGTCATGAGCCAGAAAGACGCGTCTAATGTTACCTTCACGCTTGATGACAAGACGGTAGAAGCCAAACCTGGCGAAACCATCTGGCAGGCGGCTGCCCGCGTTGGTACCGATATCCCCCATCTATGCTACAAGGATGATGATGGCTACCGGCCAGACGGCAACTGCCGCGCCTGCATGGTAGAAATCGAAGGCGAGCGGGTGCTGGCCGCCTCCTGTATCCGCACACCAAGCGAGGGCATGGTTGTCCGCTCGGAAAGCCATCGTGCGGTAACCGCCCGCAAGATGGTGATGGAGCTTCTTGTCTCCGACCAGCCAGAGCGCGACACCGCGCATGATCCCAATTCCGAACTATGGCGCTATGCCGAAGCCCAGGACATCGCAGATGCGCGCTTCCCGTCGCGGGGCACACCCCATCCTGACAGCAGCCATCCCGCCATTGCAGTCAACATGGATGCCTGCATCC
>WTJS01000117.1 GCA_011524735.1 Alphaproteobacteria bacterium | reverse complement strand
CACCAAACGGATCACCGCTGATGGATCAAGCCCATAGGCTTCAATCGCAGCAGCGTCGAGGAGAACTTCCAAGACTTCTTCCCGATCACCGCCAATCTCGACTTCAAGCACACCCTCAAGAGCTTCGATCTTGTCTTTGATCTCACGCGCGGCGAGCACCATTTCGCGCTCTGAAACTGGCCCGTACAACGCTGCCGTCAGGATCGGAAACAGGGACAGGTTGACTTCGTTCACCTTTGGCTCATCTGCTTCAGACGGCAGATCTGGTTTGGCATCATCAACAGCCTGACGAACATCATCCAGAATACGGTCGATATCCTCACCGGCATCGAATTCAAGTGAGACCGATCCGTACCCTTCGGAGGCCACGGACGACATTTTGTCGAGACCCTGAACAGTCCGCAAATGCTTTTCCAGAGGCTTAATCAATAGCCTTTCGGAATCCTCAGGGGAGATACCGTCATAGCCAACCGAAACATAGGCAACCGGAATATCTACATCCGGCGTCGCTTCCTTTGGGATCGAGACGTAAGAGCTGTAGCCAAAGCCACAGAGAATGACCAACGCAACAATGACGGCTCCGGTACGCGAGAAAGCAGCGCTAATCATCCCATTCATGAAGACGACTCCATTGAAACGCGAACATCGTCACCAGCCTCTACAAAAGCCTGCCCAAAGGTCAGAAGAACATCACCGTCTGACAGCCCTGCTACGAACACCTGCTCAACGCCAGAACGAACCAATTCAACCGGCACGACGCGCACCGTGCCACCGTCGTCGATTTTGGCAGTCAGTGTGCCATCACCCGCCACAGAAAGATGCGCTGGCGACATACCGAAAGCAGGCTGGAAACCCACATCGATGGAGGCTTCAACTGTCATTCCCGCGCGCAGTTTTCGCTCAGCGTTGGGGACAAGAATTTCAACATCAAATGTGCGCGTTGCCGAGCTTGTGATCGAAGCAATTTTAGACACCTTACCAGCCTGTCGCCCCATGCCCGCGACATCGACACTCACAGGATCACCAACCGTAATCTGCGTTATGCTGGTCTGTGGCACGGCAACAATAACTTTCATTTCGTCCATTTCAAGAATGGTGGCTGCAACAGTTCCAGGGGTCATCTGCTCCCCAACGTCCACATGCACTGTTTCCAACCAACCTGACGCTGGCACCTTGATTGTGGATTTAGCGAGCTGGTCCTGCAGAACAGCCAGGTTCGATCGTGCAGATTCAAGCCGTGACCGGTTCTGCGAAATTTCAACTTCGGAGCGCGAATTCTGCGCAAGTTCGATCTGAGCCAGCGTCATTCTGGCGTTTTCGAAATTGGCCTTCAATTGGGCAAGTTCGACTGGTGCGCTGAAATTCTGTGTTGCCAGCTTTTGCGAAATCTCGAGACGCTGACGGGCAACGTCCAAATTGGCGATAGCGGCGGCGCGTTCCTCTTCGTAGGTGCCGCGGGCCTGCTGCTCAGAAATCTGCAGGCTTGTCTCGGCTGCAGCAATTTCAGCCTTTGCCGCTCTGATTCTGGCCGGCAGCGTGTCGGTTGCCAAAATGACAAGGGTGTCGCCAGCGCTGACAGGTGCCCCTTCACGCGCTGGCACCTTACGGACACGCCCGTTTGATTCAGACGAAATGGTAACAACCGACTTTGGCTGGATTACACCGCTGGCCCGCACAGAACGGCGAACAGCGCTGTTTTCAACCATGACAGCAGAGATGCGTGGCGTTGTCTGTGATGGTACAGAGGCTTCGACATCGGCGGCACTTCCCGCATTGGCCTGGACAGCCTCTGTCATTGAGGAATCGACCGCGTCTGGAGCACCTCCACTCATGAAACTGCCGGACATCATCCAGCCAGCCACGCCAAGAGCGATCACAGCCGCCCAGATATAGGAAGATTTCACTTTCATGGATTTGCCCGCGCAGTCACGTTTCGCTGTGCGCTATATAGTCGCGATAATGTACGGAAACAAGCGCGACACCTCAATTGCGGAGGTCAGGCAGTATCCTCTAGAATCAAATCAGCTGCACGGTGGGCAAGCATCATAGTTGGTGCGTTTGTGTTGGCCGAGGTGATGTTTGGGAACACAGACGCATCGCACACCCGTAACCCTCTCAACCCATGAACTCTGAGCCGTGAGTCCACGACCGATGTTCGCGGACTGGTCCCCATGCGGCAGGTTCCACAAAGATGAAATACTGTGCCACCCCGCTCCTTCAGATCATGAACCACTTCCTCATCACTCATCTGCGATAGCGGCGTTAAAGGGGTATCAGCCAAAACATGCTGCAATGCCGGCGTTTCCTGAAGACGCTCGACCAGCCGCGCCATCGCTATCCCTTCAGAAATGTCATCCTTATGTGTCAGGTAATTACCCTGAATGCATGGCGCCTCATCTGAACGAGTGCTACGAATAGAAATACTACCCTCACTTTTTGGGCGGCAGCTGTTAAACCCGATGATGAAGCCAGAGAAGGCATCAGGCTTCATCATGCGACGACGCCCCTTGTAGAAGCTCTGATAACTCATCGGATTAAGGTAAATTTGGGTGTCCGGACGATCCAGCCCTGGCCGTGAATGCACCAGTCCCCCAAACTGATTGACGCTGAGAGCCAGTGGCCCACGACGGGTTAGAACATAGCGCAGCCCAGCCATGATTCGGCCCTGCCATTTCCCGAATATGTCATTCAGTGTCTTTTGCCGGGCCTTGAAAATATAGTTGATGCCATAATGGTCCTGCAGATGCTGGCCGACATGTGGCTGATCCAGCGTGACATCAATGCCAAGGTTGCGAAGATGCTTGGAGTCACCAACACCGCTCAGTTGCAGAAGCTGCGGTGACCCAACTGCACCTGCAGCCAGTAGGATCTCTGCGTTCGCCTGAACCGTTACTGGTTTTCCACGGTGACGATAGGTCACTTTACTGGCACGGCCATCTTCAAACCCAATGCCAGTGACGTGTGCCCCCGTAACGACCTGCAGGTTGGACCGCTTCATGGCAGGCGCCAGAAACGCCACGGCACTTGAACAGCGCATGCCGTTGCGTGTTGTTGTCAGGTAGCTACTGACCCCTTCACCTTCACGAAGCGGAGTCTCACGCCAAGGAAGTTGCCCCTGATGGCAGACATTTGCAAAATCACTGCCAAGCGGATGGCAGTCCGCCGTATTGTCGGTGAGCGTCAGATGCGGAGCTTCCGGGTCGGCCGGGTTGTGGGTTTCAATTGCATCAAAGGTTGATCGCAGGCTTTCGTAATCCCAACCCTTGTTGCCAGCCGCCGCCCAGTCATCATAATCGCCGGCCTGCCCGCGATGATATACAAGCGCATTGATTGAACTTGATCCCCCTAAAAGCTTGCCGCGCGGGTGGTAGACACTGCGCCCATCCAGGCCGGGCTCAGGGTCAGTCTGGTACATCCAGTTGACGGCTTTCTGATGAAACAGCACACCGTAGCCTATGGGAACCCGCACCCAGAATCGCCGGTCTGTTGGCCCTGCCTCAAGCATCAGTACCCGATGCCGCCCGGATGCCGAAAGTCTGTCAGCAAGCACACATCCGGCGGATCCACCACCAATAATAATGTAATCGAATGGTTGCATCTTCTGGTCCCAACACTCAGCCCAGTTTCTCGTTTGAACACGATGTTTCAGTGTTCTTATTCCGCCCATTTTGGACGCAGGCACGGCCTGATCAAGCATACTACCCGGGAAAAGAAATTGGTCAGCTCCACAAAACTTTTACCTTCAGCGGTCCGCGAAACGCCCAGCCACGGAAAACAACGTCTTCCACCGGGTCCAACCTCAAACCATCAAGCCTTTCAAAAATCATCGGCAAAGCCACATCTGCGACAAGGGCCCGCGAAGCAAAAGCCCCAGCACAGAAATGTGGTCCGGCCCCAAAAGCGATATGTTTGCGCGTGTCACGGGTCACTTGAAATTCATCTGGTTGGTCAAAATGCGCTGGATCCCTATTGGCGACACCGAACATAAAAAAGGCACGATCACCAGTGCGAATATCTATCCCCGCGACATTGGCATCTTTGGCAATCCGGCGCGGCGACATGCCGATTGGCGACATCCATCGGACATATTCGTTGAAAACCTGATACCAGCTCGCCCTGCCGTTTCTGACCAGTGCCAACTGCTCAGGGTGAGATAACAGCGCCCAGATCGTTCCAGCTATGGCATCACGGGGCTCATTCTGGCCTCCACTAATCACAAGCTTCACGTTGGCGCGAATTTGATCGAGTGACGCGCCAGCGCGTTCCAGCACATGAATGACGGAGGCCGCCTCAAGCGACCCTTCTTCAGGCGGGGACATTGCAAAGGCGCTGAGCCTCTCATCAATGGCACCATCTAGACGGGCGGTCGCCTGCTGACATCTGCCTTCTGTTTGTGGGTCACCTGCATAATTTGAAATACCATCAATCATGGCCTGCGAATACGCATCCATCTCTACGGCGGTGATGTTTGAAAGTCCGGTAATGAGGCGCAGCGCTTCTCCCGAAAGAAGCATTGCATAATCTGTGCACAGGTCAGCCTGACGGCGTGGTTTCAGATCCTGCAATATTTCTGTAGCAGCGATCTGGACCGCTCCCTTCCAAAGTCGTCCCACTGTTCGCGGTGATACGGATGGTTGCAATTGGCGGCGCTGGGTCTGATGAGACTCACCGTCACACCGCATCATGTTTTTACCCATCAGGCGGGTCATCAGCCCGCCAGGCTGTTCCGAGCTGAATATGTCGGTCCGCTTTTCCCACTGATCGATATCGTCGCGACGGGTCAGAACAAGGCCATCAAGCTGTGGAACATAGGCCACCGGCGCATCTGTCTGCATTTTGGCCAGAATCGGATAAGGATTCTGCGAAAATGCCTGAAGATCAATATTATAGACCGGTGCTGCCGGCATAGTGTTGCCTATTCGGGCTGGGACGCAACGGCAGGTCTAGCAGCCATCACCACCCGGCCGACAGCAAGCCCTACAAGCATCATCACCACAAACAGCCCAACTTCAGATGGCACCAACATCAGCGATGCCACCGCAGGCCCCGGACAAAGGCCACCAAGTCCCCAGCCGACCCCGAACAGAGCAGATCCAACAATCAGTCGTGAATCGATACCGCTTGTTGTTGGCAGGTTGAACCGCGCGGCAAAGACCGGCTGCGTCCGGCGGGTCACGATGCGGTGACCAATGAAGTTGGCGACCACTCCACCGCCCATGACAAAGGCGAGTGACGGGTCCCATACCCCGAACAGGTCAAGAAACCCGGCGACCTTCGACGGGTTGAGCATGCCGGAAATGGCAAGGCCAGCGCCAAAAAGAATACCGCTTGCAAGAAGGGTCAATGATCTCAGCATCATTCCCTCCCTCAAACGACGTGACGGATAATGTAGACAGTGATGATCGCCGTCACCATGAAGGTGCCAACCGCACTCATTGAACGCACTGACAGGCGCGCCAGTCCGCATATACCATGACCGGATGTGCAACCCGATCCAATGGCCGTCCCGAGCCCGACAATGAATCCCGCGATGGGAAGCATCAAACCAGACGCCACTGGCGTCATGTCTATACCGCGCCCCATGATGAGCATCACAATGACGGGGCCCACAAGCGTGCCAATGACAAACAGCACTCTCCAGGACACATCTCCAGATCCTGATGGCTTTACAATGCCACCAAGGATACCACTGATCCCCATCACCCGGCCGTGCAGCGCCATTAATAGTAACGCCGCGAACCCAATCATCACCCCACCGGCCAGCGACGCCAGTGGTGTGAAGGCTTCGAAATCAATTGTCATGGAACTCCCCCGTTACAGACTATCCAAATCAAGGCAAAACTGGCTGTCAGACCCCACCATGCGCCTTTGACCAGCCACGCGGATCGTGAAGAAACGCCTCAACCTGCGTCAGGGTTTCCTCGTCAAAACTGTTCATTTCACGCGCGGCGGCAAGAACATCCCACCAGGTCGACAGATAATGAAGTGCGATACCGTCAGCCGCCAGCTTTTCAGGCGTATCCTTGAAAATATCGTAATAGAAAATGACAAATGTATGCGCGACCTCTGCTCCCGCCTCACGGAGGGCCTCAACAAAGCTGACCTTACTTCCACCGTCGGTTGTCAGATCCTCCACAAGAAGCACGCGTTGACCCTCGCTGATGTCACCTTCGATGCGGGCGTCGCGGCCAAACCCCTTGGGCTTCTTGCGAACATATTGCATGGGCAGGCCAGTACGCTCTGCAAGCCAGGCTGCAAACGGAATGCCAGCCGTCTCACCACCTGCAAGAGCATCTAGGCTTTCATAGCCCACCTCATTCATAATGACCGTCTTGCCATAATCCATCATTTGCGAGCGCATCCGTGGGAAGGAAATGATTTTCCGGCAGTCTATATAGACGGGGCTTTTCATGCCTGATGTCAGGGTAAATGGGTCGTCCGCGCGGAACAGGACCGCCTTAATTTCCAGAAGCATACGGGCCACCGAAGTGGCAATTGCGGCCTTGTCATAGGTTTGGCTCATTATTGATGTCGCCTTTCTCTGTAAGCGGACTTGAATATCTACCGTGTATAGTAGAACCGCAGCAGATGATTGTCATCAATATGCAGACCCTTTAATCCGCCCTTTCACCAGCAAACAGCCACCGAAGAAAAATCGTCGCCAACACGGCAGCAGCAAGCTGCGCCAGAATGAACCCTGGCGCATGAGCGGGCAGAATTCCCGAAAAGCTATTGGTAAAACTGCGGGCTATGGTGACGGCTGGATTGGCAAAGCTTGTTGATGACGTGAACCAGTAAGCCGCCGTTATATACAGACCCACAAGAGTAGGAACAGCCTCAGGTCGCCAGCGCAAACCACCGAAAATCACCGTCAACAGCCCGAAAGTAGCGATGAATTCCGATCCCCATTGTGCTGGGCCATTACGCATATTTTCAGACAGCTGCAGAAGCGGCATTTCAAACATGAAATGCGCAAGCAGAGCCCCACATATGCCGCCAGCAATCTGAACCAATACAAACTGAAGCGCCAGCCCTGCAGCAATCTCCCGGCGGATCAAGAAGGCCAGCGTCACAGCTGGATTGAAATGCGCACCAGAGATTGGCCCCAGAATTGTAATCAAAACATATAGAATGGCGCCTGTTGGAATCGTATTTCCTAGAAGCGCGATGGCAACATTTCCGCCAGCAAGCCTTTCGGCCATGATACCTGAGCCGATGACTGTTGCCAGCAGCAGCATCGTCCCAAATCCTTCGGCAACAAGCTGGTGTGGCAGTGAAGGGCGTCCAGCGGCGCTCATGGCAAATCCCCAATGGCACGAATGTCATCCATCAAGCTCTCAACCGGACCATCACCAAGTGCCAGCAGCGCCTCTACCCGCCGCTTCATCTGATCATAGGTATGGGCAAAGGCATCGAGGACATCCTGCCGACTGCCCGTCACGGCCGCCGGATCTTCAACACCCCAATGTGCCGTGTTCGGATGGCCTGGCCAGACAGGACAGACCTCACCAGCTGCATTGGCACACACTGTTACAATCAGATCCATCTGCGGAGCTCCGTCAGCGGCAAATTCGTCCCAACTCTTGGAACGGGCAAACCCATGCTCTATATCCTGCAATGAAAGGGTCTCAATTGCGCCCCAATGTGGGGTGCCGGAAGGTTTGGAGCCGGCCGAGTATGCGTTGTAGAGTCCTTTGCCAAAATGCCGGAGCAGAGCCTCAGCCAGAATTGATCTGGCAGAATTGCCCGTACACAGAAAAAGTACGTTTTGAGTATTTTTCATAATGTGACTGCCTCGTTCATCGGGCCAATGATTGGAAACGGTAACATAGTGACTCCAGGAACAAAGCGATCATGACAAAAAGGGTTCAGAAGCAAAACCTGCCAAGTAAGATCTGCGCCACCTGTGAGCGTCCCTTTACCTGGCGTAAGAAATGGGAACGTGACTGGGAAAATGTCCGCTATTGTTCAAAGCGTTGCGCTGGGCAGAAGGGTAAACCATCGTCGAGTTAGGACTGCCCAAGCGCGATTACGGCTGACTCAATCTGTGCTTGATCAATAATTTCAGCGATCAGACCATCCTGCAGAACATCTCCCACACCAATGTCATCCACATAGATGCCAAAATCATCAGTTCCAAATCGATCGGCCGGCACCCAGGCAAGAACACAGTCATGATCCGTTGGACATTCGTCATGCACCGCATCGCGAATGGCTTCAACACTATCAAAATGTCTGGTGACGGCCACAGCAGCAAAGAATTTCTGACCTTGCTTACCTGCCACGTCCATCTCAACTGGCATCGTTACCACTACGTTGTGGCAATGGTTGCGCTGCATATATGTCTGAAGTGCACCATCAAAGTCAGACATGATGATGGCAAGCGGCACAAAATGTGCGGCATGGTCACTGGCGTGATCGATCATTGGGAAGCACCAAAGCCCTATTACTTGTCGGTCGGGACACGCAGAGCATAACCACTTCCACGCACTGAGTGAATAAGGTTCATCGCCTCGTCGCCTTGACTGTTGGGAACATTGATGGCCTTGCGGAGACGCGAGACATGAACATCAACGGTGCGTTCCTCAACAAACACGCCATGCCCCCAGACCAGATCAAGAAGCTGGGCGCGGCTGAATACGCGGCCTGGCCGCTCCATCAAAATGGCGAGTAGGCGGCTTTCCTTTGGACCAAGCGAAACCACCCGTTCACCGCGGGAGATTTCCATGGTGGTCTGATTGAAGCGTAAGTCGTGAAATTCAAGGACATCTTCTGCCAGTGACGGATGCGCGCGCCGCAGCAGCGCCCTCACACGACTCACCATCTCCCTTGGTGAAAATGGTTTCGAGATATAGTCATCTGCGCCAATATCGAGGCCAAGGGTGCGGTCCCCTTCCTCGCCACGGGCACTGAGAATGATAATTGGCAAACGCTTTGTTTCAGAACGGGAACGTAGCGTGCGGCACACATCAATGCCTGACATATGGGGCATCATCCAATCTATGATGACAAGGTCCGGACGATGCTCCTCAACCATGTCGAGGGCCTGTTGCCCATCTCCGGCACGAACGACCTCAAAGCCAGCCTGAGTGAGATTAAACGTCAGAAGTTCCAGCTGGTTGGGTTCGTCATCGGCAACAAGTATGCGGATGGACATGATCCAGAGCCTCTCTCAACTATTCTCCCGAAGGGTGCCATATCAGCATTACAATTTTGTGACCGCCCTATTCATCCTCCAACACCGGCAAGGTTACGGCAAAGCATGTCACGCCTTCGGAGGTGCTGGTGATTGCCATCGTACCGCGGTGGCGGTTGACGATATGTTTGACAATGGCAAGGCCAAGCCCGGTGCCCCCGATCTGGCGCGACCGTGCTTTATCGACACGATAAAACCGCTCAGTCAGGCGGCTGAGATGCTTTTCCGCGACAACCTCACCAACATTGGTCACGGACACAGTTACGTTTGAGCCTCTGCCTGAGTCGATATCAACATTAATCTCGGTGTCTTCAAACCCGTATTTGATCGCGTTTTCGATCAGATTGTGAAAGACTTCGGTGATCTCGTCTGCAAAACCATACATAAACAGGCGCGACGCCATATCGGCCCGCCTGTCATTCAACCGGATCCTCATTTGACGGCGTTTGGCCCGAGTCTCAAAAGTGGCAATCACAGATTTCACGACTTCCAGAAGCGGCACCTTCTGATCCGGGATGATATGTTCATCCACTTCTACGCGTGAAAGCGACAGAAGATCATCAATCAGGCGGGACATCCGCCCAGCCTCTTCTTCCATTATTTTCAGAAATCTTTGCTGTGTTGGCCAATCGCGAACTTCATTCACAAGGATTGTTTCAATGAAACCTGCAAGGCTCGTCAGTGGTGAACGTAGTTCGTGACTGACATTGGCGACAAAGTCACGACGCACCTTTTCCAGATTACGTTGCAGTGTCATATCCAGAAGCAGCACCATGATCAGTCCGTCATCCATGCGCCGGATGCGCACGTTGAATTCCATGGTGACATTTCCCTGCGGCGAGAACACAAGATTGCGTTCACTTGCCTCTCCAGCAAGAATATCAGCAACGGCCTCGACAGAAACCACCTCGCCAAGGGACCTGCCCACCAGACCTTCACCCAGAAATCTCACCGCAGCGTTATTCGCTGACAGGATGAGTCCCGAAGGATCGGAAATAATCATCCCGTCATCAAGCATGCTGGCGACTTCGCTCAAGGTGGCGGATACAAGATTCGGGTGTGTATGATGCGCTGAAGTCATAAGACTCAACTCTGGCAGATTTCTGGCACCAAACCAGCACTTTCAGCAAGCTGGCCGAACCTGCGCCGCGTATGGCGATCGATGAAGGCGGCTATTGATGGCTCATGATGCAGTGTCAGAACCGTCCCGTCATTGGTCAATTTCAGTCTGTTTAACGCGCCAGCGGTGCCGCCTGAAAAGGTGAGCGCAAATCGCAGCCCGAGCCCAATCGTTGCAGCCTCTGCCTGCCGACGACGGCTCAGGATCTGGTCGAGCTCCTCTGGCCGTGGCTTGTTGGTCTTGGCCCCGACATAACGATGATAAATAGCCCTCGCCAGCCAAATTCGCTCTTTGTGACTGACACAGTTGACCGGCAAACCGAGCACACGGCGCGCAGCAAGGTCACCACGCACATCCTCATGTTCATTCCAGCAAAGATCTGACAATCGACAGGCGGCCTTCAAAAGCCGCATGAATTTGCCATGTGCTAGCGTCAATCGATCAGTGTTCGTGGTGTCTGGTCGCAAGAATAACGGCTGCAGGAGCGCAATAAGAGCCGCAGGCACATCATCAAAACGATGGGATGTCTTTGAAATTTCTTGGCAGACAACCTGCAGGAAATCTTCGCGGTCCTGCGCACCAAGTTCACGATCGGCGATCAGCCCATCACGAATGGAGGTGCCGCTGACCATGATGCGACCAGCTCCTGCATGCCGCAGAAGTTTATGCATGATCCGCGCGGCCATGGGCATCGTCTTTTGACGGCCAAGCGGCACGCCTGACAGGTTCGGCTGAGGGTGGGTGAATGATGTCAACAGAGCGTCTGCATCACGTCCGGAAATGCGCAGCCCGTGAAGCACGGGAAGCGGGTACCCAGCCCGGTCGATATGGGCAAGACCCAGCGCACGAAAAGAGCCGCCAACACCAAAGATGCACTCGCTTCCATATTTGGAAATCCAGGGCTTATCCGCCATGGCAAGGTCAATATCCTGTTCCAGAACTTCAGACAGGTGTCCAAAATTGAAACTTGTGGCATGCCGGACCTGACCTTTTACAAGGGCAACAACTTCAAGACTGCCACCGCCAAGATCAGCCACAAGCCCAGTTGCATTCGGCATGTTGAGAGTCAGGCCGCGCGCCACAAAATGCGCTTCCTCATCCTGACTGAGCACGTTGATGGGATGGCCAATGATGGCCTCTGCCGGCGCCGTAAAATCGTCACCATTGGCTGCACGACGCACAGCCGCTGTTGCTACGGCATGAAC
>WTJS01000052.1 GCA_011524735.1 Alphaproteobacteria bacterium | reverse complement strand
ATGATTCAGTGATTGCCATCGACCCAGACGCCAAACGCATTGAATTTTCCACCCGCCCGGCAATCCCCTTTGACATTCTGTCGTTAAATATAGGTGGTGAGCCTGATCTCGATGCTATCGTTGGCGCGCGCCAGAACGCTGTGCCCGTCAAACCCATAAGCAAATTCCGTGACCGACTGGACAATCTTCTAAAAACGGGATTCCCAGAACATCTGGCGGTGATCGGTGGGGGCGCGGCTGCATGTGAGCTGGCTCTGTCGCTGTCGCAAAAATGGTTCAATGAGACCGGCAAACGTCCGCACATCAGACTTTATGCACGGTCTGCCCGTCTTGTGCCTGAAATGCCTCCACGTGCCGCCAGACTTCTCTATGAAACCCTGACTAAAGCTAATTGCAGCGTTCAATGCGGCGTTTCTGTGGAAAGCCTTACGTCAGACCGCCTTACGCTCAATGATGAAACAAGCCACGGCTTTGATACGGCCTTTCTGGTTACAGCTGTCCGACCACCTGCATGGCTCGCACAAACGGGCCTTGATCTTGATGGGCTTGGATTTGTGAAAGCGTCTTCAACACTGCAGTCAACCTCACACCCGTTTATCTTTGCAGCAGGTGATATTGCAGCCTTAACCGAAAGCCCGCGACCGAAATCAGGTGTTTATGCTGTGAGAGCAGGCCCTGTCCTCGCACATAATCTGCGCCAATACGCTCTTGGGCGCCGGCTCCAAAGGTGGAAGCCGCAATCCAAAGCTCTAGCCCTTCTGGGAACTGCCGATGGAGCTGCAATTGCCGTCAGGGGCAACCATGCAAGCAAGTCCCGAAGCTGGTGGTGGCTCAAAAAATGGATAGATCGGCGTTGGATGGCGAAATACACAGCACTTTCCATGAAGCCGCCGCCAGACCCAAAACAATTGGCTGGCATAAGTGCTCCGGTGGAGAAAAACACACCAGCCGACCCAGTCTTCGACAGCATGCGCTGTCTTGGTTGCGGTGCAAAAACAGGACATGCGACGTTACAAAATGCCATGAATGAGGCTATCGAGATCGCCCTGTCGATGGGTGCTGACCCAGATCTGATGCCGTCACCAGACTTGAATGAAGATTCCGCTGTACTGAAATGGGCCAGTGATGGCGAAATGGTTCAGTCAGTAGATAGTCTTTCAGAAATTGTCAGTGATCCGTTTCGACTTGGCCGCATTTCAGCTGTGCACGCCATGAGTGACATCTATGCCGCAAACGCCCTTCCCGCATATGGGCTTGCAAATGTTACCTTAAAGACAGCACGCGCTGACCTTCAGCAAGGGCAACTGGCCCAGCTGATGGCTGGCAGCCTGCTTGCCTTCAGTGAGGCCGGAGCCCGGCTTGTTGGGGGACACACAAGCGAGAGTAACGCACTCAATATCGGGTTTTCCGTTACCGGCTGGCGGTCTGGAGCTCCAAAGATTCCAACACAAGCTGACAGACCAGTTCTGCTTCTGACAAAGCCGCTTGGGACCGGGGTCATTATGTCAGGGCATATGTCACTGCTGGCTCACGGAAATTGGGTGGAAGCAGCATTGAACACAATGTCCATAAGCAATGGCGGTGCTGCGGATATACTGTCCAGAATAGCCCCCCCCATGACCGACGTCACAGGCTTTGGCTTGGCGCGGCATGCCATGAATCTGGCCGAAAGATGTAAATTGAAAGGCGTTGTTATCGACATCGACGCACTTCCCATTCTAGCCGGTGCTTCAACGCTGATCAGTGACGGGCAACGCTCCTCACTTCACGGCCAGAACAGAGCTGCCATCCGTATTGACGCTGGTGGCGGGCCAATGCCACCTAATGCCGAAATCATTTTTGATCCGCAGACAAGCGGTGGCCTTCTTGCAGCTCTGCCAGAAGCTGATGCAGATGGTATGCTGGCAGCGCTCCTTGAATCTGGTCACGATGCGGCAATCATCGGGCACCTGACATCCGACTATACCGGTCTGCGATTGCAGCCTGCTGGAGGCTGCTAATGGCACCCCCTATTACACGTGTTGCGGATTGGCACGGTTCCTATTCGATGATCATTGATGTTCGGAGCCCAAGTGAATTTGCTGATGATCACATCCCTGGTGCTGTCAATTTACCCGTCCTTGATGATGCGCAGCGAGACGAAGTCGGCACGATGTACAAACAGGTCGGAACTTTTGAAGCCAAACGATATGGCGCCGCATTGGTAGCCACCAACATTGCCACTCACCTGCAGACCGTTCTTGCCGACAAACCACGTGATTTTTTACCCTTGATTTATTGCTGGCGTGGAGGTCAGCGCAGCGGGGCCATGGCACGCATTTTTAGCGAGATTGGCTGGAAAGTGTCCGTAATAGAAGGTGGGTACAAAACCTACCGTAAAAAAGTTCTGGATGGGTTGGATGCGCTACCAAGTGATCTACGCCTCATGATCTTGCGCGGTCGCACAGGCACAGCCAAAACACAGATACTTCGCCAGGCTGAAAAACTTGGGACGCAAGTTATAGATCTTGAAGGGCTTGCATCACATCGGGGATCTTTACTTGGTTCAGAACCTGATCACAACCAGCCATCACAGCGTTATTTTGAATCACAACTTCATGCTGTGATGCAAAACCTTGATCCTCAACGCCCAGTATTTGTTGAGGCAGAGAGCAACAAGATTGGGGCCCTTCATATTCCCCCCGCATTCTGGCATCAAATGCGAGGCGCGCCATCTGTGGCGTTGTCCGTACCGGTGGCTGCCCGCGTTGACTTTCTTACTCAGGACTATGCACATATCATCCAGCAGCCAACTAGACTGGACCCGCTATTAGACTGGGTAGCGAGTCGTATT
>WTJS01000146.1 GCA_011524735.1 Alphaproteobacteria bacterium | reverse complement strand
GCGCATGCTCATGCCGGCAAGGATGCGTTGTTGGGGCGCGGCGAGAGCGTCAGTTTTGCCGCCTGTGATCAGTATCAGCTGATGGTGGAGGATTTCGTGACCGCCGTGGCGGAAAGACGGGCCAGCGATTTTGTGCAGGCGCGGGACCTGGTGCGGATTCTGGGTGAGATGCTGACCCAGGACTAACGGCATTTTGGCGAGCGCCGCCCCTGTCTTGAAGCTAGCCGGACAGCCGGTGCTGTGATTTACTCAGACCATGAATCTGATTGCCCTTCGGTCCCCGCCTTTTCGCAGCTACATCCTCAGCCTTCACCTCGCCCTTAACGGCTTCTGGGCGCAGCGGGTGATCATGGGCTGGCTGGCCTGGGTGCTGACCGGCTCGCCGAGCTTTGTCGGACTTGTCGCCTTTCTGAATTTTGTTCCGACCCTGATTGTCAGCCCGCTGTTCGGCGTGGTTGCCGACCGTATTGATGTGCGGGTCGGCAGCATGGTCAGCTATACATTTGCCGGCACCCTGTCTGGTATTTTTGCCTGGATCTGCCTTACCGATGCGTTGACGCCGTTTCTGCTGGCCGGGTTTTCCCTGCTGTCCGGGGTAGTCTCCTCGGCCAACCATCCAATGCGGATGTCGCTGACACCACGGCTTGCGCCAAAGGAACATCTGGCCTCGGTGGTGGCGCTTACATCGCTGAATTTCAATCTGTCGCGTCTGATGGGCCCGGCCATTGGCGGGGTGCTGATCCAGGCCATCGGAGCCGCAGACGCGCTGGTTCTGACCGCCATTGCCTATATCCATCCGGTCATTGCGATCGTCTTCATGCGGCCGCGCGCCCGATCACAGAGTGCCGAGCCAACCGCACGGCAGGGATATTTTTTTGAACTGTTTGGTGGCTGGCGCTATGCGCTGTCGCGCCATCTGGTGCGCACCGCCATCATCTTCAGCGGGCTTGGCGCACTGGCCGGGCGCAGCGTTCTGGAAACCCTGCCCATTCTGGCCAATGGCGTGTTTGGCAAGGGCCCCGCCGGGCTTGGCATGATGACGGCGGCGGCGGGCGCCGGGGCCGCTGTCGCCGCAATATTAAAAGCCGTGTCAAAGGCACAGAGCGCCGGCAGGTTTCAGACCTCGATGCTGGCCATGGTGATGGTGGTGCCGCTTCTGGTTGCCAGCCTCAGCCAGATATCCGCCTTTCCCATCGCCACTGGCATTGTCGTTCTTCTTGGCGGCACGCTGACCATGCTGTCAATTTCGCTGCAGTCACTGGTGCAGATGGAAATCGATGACCATTATCGCGGACGGGTCATGGGGCTGTGGACAACCGTGTCGATAGGCAGTGGCGCGCTTGGTGCGGTTATTATGGGTGCAATGACAGATGTGCTTGGCGTGCCTCTGGCGCAGGCCAGCATCGGCTTTACGCTGGCGGCAATCAGCGCAATGATGATTGTCAGGTTCCGCAGGGCGTCAGAATGAGGTTACGGGAAAACCGATCCAGAACAGAGATACAGCCATGACCATGATGCAGACACAAAGACTATCGGGACGTGCCGTCTGGAAAGGCGCCGATTTCGAGACGGATGACAGCTGGGCACATCATCTGAGCGCGCGCGAGATTGCCGATATCGACCGTGTCATGGCCGGGTTTGACGCGTCTGGCGCAACTTTTCCCGACATCACCGCACAGGATGTGACTTTTGACGCGCTCGCGCCGGTGCTGGATGGCATCAGCCATGAGCTGGAAGCCGGGCGCGGTTTTGCCCTGCTGCGCGGCCTGCCTGTAGATCGCTATGGCGAGGACCAGATACGCCTTCTCTATTACGCCATTGGCCTGCATATGGGTCAGCCTGTCATGCAGAATCCGAAAGGTGATCTGCTGGGGCTGGTGATGCATGTCGGCGATGAGACGAAAAAAGACACGCGCGTCTATGAGACCAACCTCTATCTTCCCTATCACACCGATCCGTCGGACGTTGTCGGACTGCTATGTCTTCGCCGGGCGAAATCTGGCGGGATGAGCAGCCTGGTCAGTGCTGCCGCCATCTATAACGAAATTCTGATCAGACAGCCGGAGCTTCTCGGCCTGTTTTACCGCCCGTTCTTCTATGCGCATCTTGGCGAGAATATCGCCTCGCCGATCTTCAGCTTTCATCAGGGAAAGCTGAGCTGCCGGTATCTGCGGCAATATATAGAGCTTGGCCATGAGATGATGAACACACCCCTGTCCACGGCCGAGCGCAATGCGCTTGATCTGTTTGACGAGATCATGATGTCGCCAGAAATGCGGATTGACATGATGATGGAACCGGGCGACATCCAGTTTGCCAACAACTATGCCGTGCTGCATTCCAGAACGGCCTTTGAGGATGATCCCGATCCGGCGCTGCGCCGGAAAAAGCTGCGTCTGTGGCTGAAAATGCCAAATGCCAGACAACTTGCCGCCGATTTTCCGGGACGCAACGGCTTTTCACCGCGCACAGACTGAGCGCACAGACTGACGGGATCGCGACAGGAGACAGATATGGGACCGGTTGAAAGAAAGCTGACGGCCATTACCACGGTCGTGGTGTTTGCTGCTGGCATCTGGGTGGTGATCTTTGCCCCCTTCATGGTCAATGATGATGGCAACAACCAGTTCCACATCATTGATTACAGCTTCACCAAGGGTATCGATGAAGCTGCCACGCTGGCAAAGTCACACTGTGCAGAGCGCGGCCTCGTCGCCAGCGGGCTGGATACGCAACAGACCTATAACCGGACCCAGAAAACATTTGGCACCCGCTATCGGTTCAGCTGCCAGACTGAGGAATAGGCCAGAGGGGTAAAACTTCAGGCGGTATGCCGCAAGCTGCGTGTGGCGCCTGCAGGCCAACCGCCCTATGTCTTCGCTGCGTCCAGAATCATGCCCAGAACTGTGGTCACCAGCCCGGTGGCCATATCCTTGGCGGTAGAGAGTATGCCGCCCGCACCTTCCAGAACGTCTGACAGAATATCCGTTGGCACCATGGATTCACGCGCTGTCAGCGGGGTGCCTTCCTGACCGCCCGTAATCGCGGCCAGCGCCGTAATCAGCTCACGCGCCACCTGCTCTGCGTCAATATTGGCATTGCCCTGCCATACAGCGTCGGGAAGCCTGTCATCCATCGGTCCGCCAGGGTGACAGGCAGCAGAATAATATGGGTGAGATGGCGACCGGAAGCGATGCAGAACCTGGGCGTTGAACCTGGCGATCTTTGGGTCCACCCCCAACAGCGCCGCCATCCGGTGATTGCGCTGGAAAGCCTTACAGTCCGTCACGATTTCGTCACGCACACCGCCAACATGCATGGCCTCATGGGTCAGAACATGAAGCGCAAACAGCTCATTCGGGTCAGCATATTGCGGGTCGCTGAGATACCCTTTCAGATCGCTACAGATCGGACCCTGCATATTGATCGTGTCCGAGCCCCAATACACATAGCCAGCAGCGCGGAAATGAAAGATGCTGCCATAGCTGAATTGGGACAGACATTCGACGACAACGTGGTCCTTGCCAACAAGCTGCGCCGATGCCGTGCCAAGCTTATGTTCAAATAACGCATGCCGGACAGGAAAACTGGCGCTGCCAATGGCCAGCACGATCATAGTAAAGAAATAGACGTCGAAACGCGTTTCGCTGAACGGGTTCATGGCGGCCCGAACGGCTAGCCACAGAAACACAATTGAAAGCCCGATCAAAATCATAGCACCACCCCCGCTCGCGCTTTACGGCACTATCGTCCAAAACCGGATCAAAAGTCCACAAATCAAACAACCAGCAGCGACAGACCGATGATAATCAAGAGGCCATGCGCAAAACTCTTGAACCAGGTCACCGGCGCCCGTTTGAACAGCCATTTCCCGACATAGGCCCCGAGAATGGAGGCTGGCGCGATAATCAGGGCATTGAGCGCTGTATCACTGTTGATTGCCCCGCGTACCAACAGGTTCACCAGCATGAGGATCAGCAGCAGCCAGACACTGAACATAATGTTGGCCCGCTGCACCGGCGGTGATTCCTCTGCCGCCAGAAAATAGAGAACCATCACCGGTCCAGCTGGCACACCAACACCCCCCATGATGGTGCCAGTAAGCAGCCCGACACCGAGGCTGGTCTTTGGCCCGCGCGGCCCCGCATATTTTGGGTTGATGATCAGGATTGCCGCAGCTGCCAGAATGAATCCCCCCATGATCATGCGGATGAGATCGGGATCTGCTTTCACCAGAAAGCTGGAGGCAACAGATATGGACAGGAACAGACCGGCAAAAAGCGGTAGCACCTCACGCCAACGGATTGTTCTGAGCAGGCCCGGCATCACATGGGTGAGTGCGATGGCACTGCAGATTGCGGTCAGGGCCACGGCCTGCACCGGCCCAATCATCAGGGCAAATGCCGGTACCATGACAAGCGCACCACCAAACCCCGCATAGGCCGTCATCCCCGCCGAAAACAGGGCAACAAAGACGCCAATCACAAGCGTGATATCGATGATTTCACCGCCCATCTGCCCACCCATGTCGGTCTGGCCTATGGTGTGACACACATATGTCAGTCATCGCTGTTGGTGTCTGCCAGCCGCTGAAACAGCATGTTCACAAGGCGGTGTGCGCCATAGGCGACAATGACCAGCAAACCATAGAGAGGCATCACGGTTGTCAGCCATTGATGTTCACTCATGCCAGATGTGGCCTCTCCACTTGCCCATACCAGCAGCGCGACCGCCCCCCAGATGATGACAACACATATTTGGCGTAGCTGGTCCATATCCGTAATCCAAAAGCAAAAAGCAAAAAGCAAAAAGGCGTACCAAATGTGACAGGGTAACCTGCGCCAATGCGCCATTTTATCGTCGACGGCCAAAAGGAAGTGGCTACCCGTGAAATCACCCGCGAATCATACCACAGATTTTCAAGACTTGGATGATGAAGCTGCGCTGCCATGAGCTCCCATGCTGCAGATGCTGGATGACATGGGAGACAAACAATGGCAGTTAGTCGTCAGCATATCCTCTCCTCACCCCGGATTATTTCACCTGCATGCATAGGACCAGCAACACCACCATTTCCGATGCGCTGCTTGGTGCCCGCGACATGCTGCCTATGACACTGGCAGCATCGACCTATGGTGCGGCCTTTGGCATTCTGGCCATGAAGTCGGGCTTCTCCGTCAGCCAGTCTTTGAGCATGAGCGCCCTTGTCTTTGCCGGATCGGCTCAGCTGATCGCGCTTGACCAGCTGCTGGCCGGGGCTGGCGCTGGGGCTGCCATTCTGGCAGGTGCCGCCCTGAACATGCGGATGCTGCTGGTAACCGCCAGCATGAGACCAGCTCTGGCTGGTCGCCCCTGGTGGCAGATCATGGCAGGTGTCTATCTGGCAACCGATGCCTCTGTCGCCCTTATTCAGGCCGCAAGAGACCGCGGGTCAGCGGCAAGTTACTGGTATCAGTTTGGCGGCAATGCATCCCTGCTGGTAGTGTGGATTCTGGCGACGGGCATCGGCGCCCTGCTGTCCTTTGGCATTCCCACGCCAGAACGATTTGGGCTGGATTACGCCATCATTGCCGTTTTTGTTGCCCTTCTGCCCGGCCTGTGGCGCGGAAAAAGTGACCTGTGGCCATGGATTGTGGCGGCAGGCAGTGTGATCGGCATGACTTTCCTGTTCCCGTCACAGGCAAGCTGGGCGCTGATCATCGGTGCGGTTCTGGGTGCTTTCACCGCCGGAATGATCCGTGATGAGTGACATCTGGATTACCCTTCTTGGCCTGGGACTTGCCAGCTTTGTCATCCGTCTTGGCGGGTTTCTGCTGGCCGGAAGACTGCCCCAAACCGGGCGCTGGGCGCGCGGTATGGAGGCGTTGCCAGGCTGCCTGATCATGGCCCTTGTCACGCTGATGATGGTCAGGGGCGGTGTTGTTGAATGGGCGGCAGGGGTGATGGTTCTGCTGGTCGCAGCAAAGAGCCGCAACCTGCTTCTGTCCATGTTGACTGGAATGATTGCGGTCGCGCTGTTGCGATTGGTTTTATAGCATCAGGCTGGAAGCACCTCTGCCAGCGCATCCATGACCGAACGCACATGGCCTGCGTCCGCCGCCGCCGCGTGCGGCGCGGCAAACTCGCCACTGTCATTGTCAAAATACTGGCCGCTGGCAGTGGCAAACGCATCCGACAGTGACGCCGTGACAAGAATATCCGCCCCGATAGTCAGGTCTTTGCCGTCAATACCAAATCCTTCCTTCACCATTTTGGTTGCCAGAAGCGATCCGGGATTGACCGCAACAAAGACCGGCCCATCCGGCATTTCGCGGGCCAATTCAGCCGACCAGATTGTGATGGCTAGCTTGCTCTGGGCATAGGCCGCCATGGCCTCCATGGGCTGAAAACGCTTCATCGCGGCGATATCTACCGGTGCCTGCGCGGCAGAGGACAGATTCACCACGCGACCGTCGCGCGGTATGATCGGCAGCAGACGCCGGGTCAGCAGATAGGGCGCGACAGTATTCACATCAAACCGGATATCGCGGCCTGCCTCGGTCTTTGTGTCGGCTGTGCGCAGAATTCCGGCGTTGTTGATCAGCACATCCAGACGATCATAATCTGCAAGAACCGCCTGGGCCAAGGCTGCGACCTCACCCATGCGGCTGAAATCGGCACAGAGTGTGGGGGCACCACCAAGCTCCTGCGACAAAGCCGCAAGTCTGGTTTCGCTGCGCCCATGCAGCAGCACTTGATGACCGTCAGCGACAAGCTTCTGGGCTGTCAGCCGGCCAATGCCGTCGGTCGCGCCTGTGATGAGAATGGTTTTGTGCATCTGCACCCCGTCCAAAAATGAAAAGAGAGGCTGGCGTTCGCCAACTCGAACCACAACCACCTGTATTAATGCATTTTTCTGGAGGAGGAAATGGTGGGCGTGACAGGGATTGAACCTGTGACCCCTACGATGTCAACGTAGTGCTCTCCCGCTGAGCTACACGCCCCATTTCCGAGTGCATCAAACATCGTCACACCCGGCGGCGGGCGATGATATGTGCGGGCTGGCAAAGGCCTGCGGCCTGCCGAGGCGGATGTTTTGCACCAAGCACGGACGCGGCGCAAGCCCTTTTTCATCCAATCAGGTGCAAGCCACCATCAAAGCGTGATAGGCTCGCGCCATGGACAGTGCCATTCCACAGAACCAGACGAATCAAGAGCGCACTTCGCTGTCTGACGGGCGGCGAAGCGATGCGCCCTCACCACAGGCTGTAGATGCCATGGAGGCCATGCTGCCTCCCGTTATTGTCAGCGACAGCCTGTTTGCTTCGCCGGCCTACCAACCTTTGGAAATCTATGACAATGGAAACAGCCCGTCACCTGTTGTTGCGTCCTGTCCCCATGCAGGGCGAAGCTATCCTGCCAGCCTTCTGGATAGCAGCTGCAGCGAGATCGACGCGCTGCGCGGCCTTGAGGATTTCGGTGTCGACTGTCTGATCGCCGGCCTCAGCGGTACAGGAATCACCTGTGTCGTGAACCGCGTGGCCCGAGGCTATCTGGATGTAAACCGGGCCGCGACCGCCCTCGACAAAAGCATGTTTGACGGCAGGATTGCCGCGCCATCGGCCTGCCATCATGTCCGTGCCGGATATGGGCTTCTGCCAAAACTCACCGCATCCCGCAAACCAATCTATGACAGGCTGCTGGACGCGGCCGAAGCCGATCACCGTATCACCACAGTTCACACCCCTTATCACAACGCGCTGGCGCGGCTGATGGACAAGGCTGAGGCCTGGCATGGCAAAGCGTTACTGGTCGATTTTCACTCAATGCCGGCCTATGACCGGCTGAACAACCGCCTGCCAGATATCATCTGTGGCGATGGATATGGCGTGACCCTGGACCGGACAACCGCCGACGCCATGACCGGGTTTTTCCAGAAAGCGGGCCTGTCCGTCAGCTGGAACCACCCCTATGCTGGCGGCTTTATTACCCGCAGTACAGGGGATGCGAAATCAACCCGTCAGGCGGTGCAGATCGAAATCAACCGCGATCTTTATATGGACGGGGCGTTGCGCCTTGATCCAGCGCGCGCGGCGAGTCTTGCCGCTACGATGACCGATTTCGGCAGCTTCCTGATCAGCCACACAAGGTGATAGACGCGGGCAAACAGCATTTCGGCGAAAAAATGCTCCGGCCGACCTAGCGACGTTTGGCCTTATGCGCATAGGGATTATCACCCTTGCGCATGACCATCCGCACAGGAATACCCCAGATACCAAAATCGGTGCGCAGCCCAGTGATCAGATAGCGAAGATAGCTTTCTGGCAAATCGGCCGGACGGCTGACAAACAGAGCGAATGTCGGCGGACGGGTCTTGATCTGCGTCATATAGCGGATACGAAGACGGCGCCCTTCAACCAGCGGTGGCGGATGCGCCTCAAGCATGCCTTCCAGCCACCGGTTCAACCGGCCTGTTGAAATCCGTGTATTCCACAGACCATACATCTCGCCAGCAGCCTTCATCAGCTTGTCGAAGCCACGTCCATGAAGGCCCGACATATGAATGACCGGAACACCGCGAAGCTGCGCCAGCGAGGTTTCAAGCCGGTCATCAATACGATTTGCCGCAGCCTGCCTGTTTTCCACCGCATCCCACTTATTGGCACCAATGACGATGGCCCGGCCTTCATCCGCGATCAGGCGGGCAATGGCGAGATCCTGCTTGTGCAATTCTTCGGTAGAATCCACCAGAAGGACACACAGATGGGCATATTGGATCGCGCGCAGCGCATCGCCCACCATCAACTGTTCCACCTTGTCACTGATCCTGGCGCGACGGCGCATGCCAGCCGTATCGACCAGCTTGTAAGACCGTCCCTTCCAGGTGAAGGGGAGTTCGATGGCATCACGCGTAATCCCGGCTTCCGGCCCTGTGAGCAGCCGATCCTCGCCAAGCAGCTTGTTGATCAGGGTCGATTTGCCCATGTTCGGGCGGCCCACAATGGCAATGCGCATCGGCAGTTCAGATTGAGGGTCCTGCCAGACTTCGACAGGATTGCCGTCTTCATCGAGTGGCGGCTCAATGTCTTCATCTTCAGCCTCATCGGCATTGTCGACAGCCTCAAACAGGTTGAAACCGACCGCTTCGGCAGCGTCAACCAGCGCATCATGAAGATCAACCAGCCCCTCGCCATGCGCCGCTGAGATGGGCACAGGTTCACCAAGCCCAAGTTCCCAGGCTTCGGCAAGCCCCCCAGCGCCCGCGCGGCCTTCACATTTATTGGCGAGCAGCACGACATGCGCCCCGGCGCGGCGAATCTGATCGGCAAAAAACTTGTCGGCAGGCGTGACCCCAGCACGGGCATCAATCACCATCAATGTGATGTCCGCAAGCTCAATGGCGCGCTCAGTCTGTTTGCGCATGCGATCTTCAAGCGAGCCTGTTGCTGCCTCTTCCAGCCCAGCCGTGTCAATCACCCGAAACCGCAGATCCGCCAGCTTGGCATCTCCTTCACGGCGGTCGCGTGTCACACCAGGCTGATCATCAACGATGGCATAGGGACGGCCAATCAGCCTGTTGAACAGGGTTGATTTCCCAACGTTAGGGCGCCCGACAATGGCGATTGTGGCGGTCGTAACTGTCATTTCAAACGCTTTACAAAACTTAGCGGAATCAGTGCTGCAGCACCTTTTCCGTGCAATACAAACCAACAGCCCATATCAGAACGCTTCCGGGCCAGACTGCAGCATTGCCATGCAGCCAGATTCCAAACCCGGGGCCGCTAACCCCCGGCCGTTAAATTCGGGCCTCTATTCCAAGGCCAGCAGGGTGCCGTTACGGCCAACCAGAAACATGCGACCGGCAGCCAGCTGCGGCGGGGTCAGCACTTCAAAGCCTGCGCTGAAGCTTTCCACCTCAACACCGGTATCCGCGTTGAATGCATGCACCATGCCTGATTTCGAGACAACGTAAACGCGGCCGCCTGCCACCACCGGGCCAAAGTAACGCGGTGGATTTTCAGTCACGACGGCATTGACAGGCTGTGCATCTGGAAGCTCGGCAATCCAGCGCACCGCGCCGTCTTCGCGGCGCATCGCATAGACGCGGCCATTGACCGACACAGCAAAGACGGTCTCACCCGATACCCACGGCATCTCCAAACCGGCAATGGCGCGTTCCCAGACCGGCAGGCCTGTGCGCGCACTGAACGCCACGAACCGCCCAGACTGGCTGACCACAAAGATCATGCCGCCATCATGCACCGGATGGGCGCTGACATCGCCAAGTCCCTGAATCGGGGTGCGCGGTGACAGTGACGCCACCGAATCCGTCCATATCAGATCGCCAAGCGAGGCATCGAAATACGACACTTCACCGCCAACGCCAGCCAGCACGATCGAATCGTCACCATAGGCCGGCGCAGGGGATCCAAAGAGCACGGTATTGGCGGCAATGCCAAAATGTTCCCAGAGTGGCTCAGCACTAACCAGGGTGGACACTCTCATATTGCCATCAAGATCAGTCACGGCAAACCGGTCAGCTCCAATGATGGTTGGCCCACCACGTAGCGGAATGGGCGATGTAACCGACCACAAAATGCTGCCATCATCGGGATTCAAAAGCGCCAGAGTCTGACCGCCGGCATGAACAACCAGCCCTTCGGCAGACAGGGCAAGACCACCGCCGATTCCCGGCAGCGGCTCATCTTCGACCTGCTCAATACGGGCTGACCAGACAGTGCCTCCAGATTTCACATCAAACGCACTCACCATTCCGTTTGGCGCCACGGTAAAGACTTTTCCATCGCCGACCACAGGAACTGCGAGCTCGGTCAGATCCGTGCCCTTCCCGCCAATCGACGCCGTCCAGGCTCGATCAAGAGGAGCCTGCAGGCTAGGGTTACCCCCGGCATGACCTGCGCCCAGCCCGACCATGGGCGCGGCATTCAAAGTCACTTCAACGGCAAGACCAGCAGATTCGCCCGCGGCGTCTGGTGATACAGCTTCAACCGTCGGCTCGGGCAACAACCCAATGCGGGTTCCACTCAGAATGGCCTCGCGCTCGCTACAGGCTGACAGCACCACTGCCGACAATATGGCAGCAAGAACTGGTCGGCTCTTTGGCAGAGTCTCGAGCGATTTCATCAACATCGGCGGGGCCTTTTCTGTGAAGACGGGCATACGGGTCAGGATTTCAGCACCGCTACAAGGCGCGATGCACGCTGACGTAGCTCAGCAGGGGCTTCTGCCAGGTCAAGGATGGTTTCCAGGCTGGACAGCGCTTCGGCTTCATTGCCAGCTTTCAAATGCAGCGCCGCGCTCAGCTCAAGCGCCAGCGGCTGCCATGAACCATTGCCATTCGCCAGTGACGAGAGGCGATCAAGCTGGGCCAGCGGATCACTGTCGTCTGGGGCGTTCATCACTGACAGCAAAAGTGCCGCGTCACGATAAAGCGCATCAACAGACGCATCATTGGCCAGGGCGGCATAGGCGTCTGACGCGGCAGCGGCATCGCCAGCACGCGCCTTGCCGGCGGCGATCTGGAACCGGCCGAGCAGTGCATAACCATCGGTCAAATCACCAAGGCTGGCTTCCAGCGCTGAAACAGCGTCTTCAGCGGCAAGCGCCTGATGATAGGCATC
>WTJS01000102.1 GCA_011524735.1 Alphaproteobacteria bacterium | reverse complement strand
TCAGCATGGGTCTTGTCAGCATGGGTCTTGTCAGCATGGGTCTTGTCTGCTCGGTCCATTGTCCGGTGAAGATATCCAAGGGCTTTGTCGAGATCACGCACCAGGTCGGACCATGCCCGGTCTTTGGTATTATGTCGTGCGATCAGGACATAGTCGATTCCGGTGCGGGCACGCGGCGCGAGTTCAATACGCGCAAGCGCACGAAGCCGTCGCCGGGCGCGATTCCGACGGACGGCATTGCCAGTTTTCTTGGAAGCGGTAAGTCCGATTCTCCAGCCGCTGTCGCCTGTGCGAGACGCTTGGAGAATAAAGCCGGCGGAGACGGCCTTGATGCCGCTGTTGCGCGCTGCCAGAAAACCAGCGCGCGAGGGGATGCTGACCAGTCCGGTCAACGCAGCGGCCCCAACAGGTTAGGCAGACAGGCGTGCACGGCCCTTGGCGCGACGGGCGCGCAGTACGCGGCGGCCGCCAACAGTTGCGGCGCGCGCACGAAAGCCGTGGCGACGCTTGCGAACAAGAACACTAGGTTGGTAGGTGCGTTTCATGGCGACGCTCCCTTCGCAGAATTAGCTGGTTATCAGAAACTTTGGGGTTTTTAGGCGGCAGCGGCCTGACTGTCAACGCATTTCAGCCCGTCAACAGGCTCACGGGCCACATGTTTGGCTCGTCTTTCTCGGTTGGGCAAATGCTCATACGGTCTTATAGACCAGATGAATATTACCCAATGGTATGATAGAACGCAGCCAAGTGGTGACGACACATCCTGGATTCAATATGAAAGCCCCGGTGAAAACATGGCAATCGCGCCTCATTCTGTCGGCCCTTGCTGGCGGGCTGACCATACTGATTGCCCTATTGGCGACGACACCAAGCTATTACCATTACATATCCCAGGCAGGATATGCCGGCCTGGCGGCTGACTCGGCGGACCCTGTTGGCGGCGAATCGGCTTCTGACAGGACTATTCAAAACCTGCCAGCTGGCGTCACAAGCGGCACGGAGCTGTTCAATCTTGAAGTTCCCTCGCTGTCGATGCAGGTCAGCGGCCTGATTTCTCTGATCCTGCCTCGCCCCGCTCCGACATTAGCGATGACCGGGTTCAGCGGCGACATGGATGCGATCCTGGTCATTGACCAGAGCCGATTCCAGGCGTCGGTACGTGCGCGTTTTGCCAGCACCCTGTTCATCACCGGCCTTTTGGTGTTCTGCGCTGTGCTTGGGATGCGGCTGTTCCTGCGCCGCCAGTATGAAGCCCCCCTGACAGCGCTGATCGACACCATAACCGAATTCAGTGACGATCCGTCCGTGGCAAGTCCGATCCCTGAAGCCGTGACCCAGTCACGGGACTTTATCGCCGCCGCGCAGGCTCTTGATGCGCTGCAGCGCAATACGCTGCTGGCACTGCGGCAGCGTGAGAGGCTTGCCGACATTGGTGAGGCCGTCGCAAAAATCAATCATGATATCCGCAATGTCCTGAGCTCGGCGACATTGGTGGCCGACACATTGCTGGCATCCGACGATCCTCGTGTGCGACGGATGGCGCCGCATATCGTGCGCTCTCTCGAACAGTCCGTGGAGCTGTGCCAGTCAATGCTGGACTATCTTGCGGAAACGCCAACTCCAGCACCTGTCCGCTTTGACATGACCGATCTTGCCCGTGAAATTCAGGAGGCGTCTGGAATTGAGATTGTCTATAGCGGGCCAGCCGAGCTTCGCCTTGACCGGACGATGCTGTCACGATCACTGCTGAATCTGGCACGCAATGCCGCCTCGGCTGGTGCCAGACAGCTGAGCATTGACATCTGGCGTGCCGGCCGGCTTGGAGTCATCGATGTTTCAGATAATGGTCCTGGCATCCCGCGCGACCAGTGGGATGAGCTGTTTCTTGCGTTCCGCAGCAAGCGACGCGGTGGCACTGGACTTGGACTTGCCATTGCCCGTGACCTTGCTGTCGCGCAGGGAGGCAATCTCAAGCTGACACGCTCCACTGAAGAAGGCAGTGAATTCAGGCTTCAGCTGCCAATGCAGATGTTTGACCTGACCGAGTCAGACCTTCTGTCCAACGATCGGGGTTGACGGCCGCGGCTCCATGTCCCAGGGGAAGAAAATCCAGGTATCCTGTGACACTTCAGTCACAAAAGTATCCACCAGCGGCCTGCCATTCGGCTTGGCATAGACGGTTGCAAAATGCGCCTCGGGCATCATCGCGCGAAGGGCCTTGGCAGTCTCCCCCGTATCCACCAGATCATCGACAATCAGCCAACCTTTGCCGGAACCTGCCGAAGGGGCACCCTTCAACACGTCGAGGCGGCCCTGCTCAGACCCATGATAGGATGAAATACAGGCCGTTTCGATGAGCCGGATTTCCAGCTCGCGGGCAACAATGGCTGCAGGCACCAGACCGCCGCGTGTCACCGCAACAATGCCCTCAAAAGGGCCCAGCTCAAGAAGGCGCCAGGCCAGTGCCTTGGATGTCCGATGGAGTTCTTCCCAGGACACCGGAAAAGACTTGTCATATGCGTCAGACATCACGTCCCCCTGCCACATCAAAATGAGATTGCGCCGAATGTAGCCATCACGATGCCTTTGACAAGCATGTTTTGATGGATCGCCTGATTCAGGCAATCTGCGGGAAGGGATGACCATCATAGCGGCAAAGATGATAGCAAGCTTGGGATGGTATGATGTTTGGTTGTGGACATCTGCCTATGAAAGGGGCTTGCCAGCGCACAAGGCTTCCCCTATGGTGCGGCCTTCTTTGGCAAGGGTGATATGCCCCTATCGCCATGCGACGCGCTCGTAGCTCAGCTGGATAGAGCACCAGACTACGAATCTGGGGGTCGGGAG
>WTJS01000267.1 GCA_011524735.1 Alphaproteobacteria bacterium | reverse complement strand
TGACACGACCGTGATTGTCATGATGGCAATTTGCGGTGTAACGGGACGGGATGCGTCAACGAACTGGGGCACAAATGCAATGAAGAATCCAATTGATTTTGGGTTGAGGAGAGTGACAACAAGGCTGTCACGAAACGCTCGAAAGTTGCTGCGTGCGGCAACATCTTCAATCTCTTCTACCGCATGGTGCGCGGAACTGATCATTCGCAACCCCATCCAGACCAGATAGGCGGCGCCAGCCCACTTCATTATAGTGAAGGCAAGGGCCGACGTCGCGAGAATGAACCCGAGCCCGAGCAGGGTCGCTGTCATTGCCAAAAGATCACCGAGAATAACGCCAGCAACCACGGCAAGTGCGACTGTGCGTCCCCGTGCTAGCGCATAGGACACCACCATCAGGATTGTAGGGCCCGGTGTCGCCAGAAGGATGAGCGTGGCGATTAGGAAGGGGATGTAGGTGTCCGGGCTCACACTTGCGTCTTTTCAACAGCTGTTTCCGGATCGCCTGTATTTGGTGTGCCACCTGGCTCAATAAGCAGCAAAGATGTTTCGACATGCGCGATTGGTCGATGCATGACACCTTTTGGCACGACATAGAGTTCGCCCGGACCAAGGATGATGTTGCCATGTTCGGTTTCGATGGTCAGCTCACCTTCTAGTACAAGAAAGAAGTCATCTGTATCGTCATGCTTGTGCCAGACAAATTCTCCCAGAACCTTGACCAGCATGATGTCATTGCCGTTGTAGTTGCCGGCTATTTTGGGTGACCAGTGATCTGAAAATTTCGATAATTTTTCTGCAAGGTTGATTTTTTCAAGCATGGTGTCACCGATTTCTGCATTTGCTGTGGGTGTTTGGGATGCCGACTGGACATTGACAAAACGTTGATATTTTATCAACGTTTTTACGTTGGCACGGATAACAGGCGGAAACCCTATCATGGATGGAATAAACGCAACACCAGCAGCGTTGTCTAAGGCAGGTTGGCAGTTTTGGATCGACCGCGGCGGCACGTTCACTGATATTGTGGGGCGTACCCCAGAGGGTGAGTTGATTACGCATAAGCTGCTTTCAGAAAATCCTGAAGCCTATGAGGATGCCGCCCTTCAGGGGATTCGTGATCTGCTTGGTGTGGCGCCTGGAGATCCTATTCCGGAATCGCAGATTGATGCGGTCAAGATGGGCACGACTGTTGCGACCAATGCGTTGCTGGAGCGTAAAGGTGATCGCACGCTTCTTGTTGTAACAAAAGGGTTTCGGGACCAGCTACGTATCGCCTATCAGGCGAGACCGCGCTTGTTTGATCGCGAAATCATTCTACCCGAAATGCTGTATGAGCGCGTTGAAGAGGTTGTTGAGCGGGTTGATGCCAGCAATACAGTTCTAACACCTCTTGATCTGGAGGATTTGCGGCCACGTCTTCAAGCGGCCCACGATGACGGAATTAGATCGATTGCCATCGTCCTGATGCATGGGTATCGGGTACCTGATCATGAAGTGAGGGTTGCCAAACTGGCCCGTGAGATAGGCTTCACACAGATATCCACCAGCCACGAAACGAGCCCAATGATTAAATTTGTCGGGCGTGGGGACACCACCGTTGCTGATGCCTATCTGTCCCCCATTCTGCGCCGGTATATCGACCGAATTGCGGATGCACTTGGTAACGTCAATCTGCAGTTCATGCAGTCCAATGGCGGGTTGAAGGGGGCCGAGCTGTTTCAGGGACGCGATGCAATCCTGTCAGGCCCCGCCGGCGGGATCGTTGGTGCAGTTCGTACTGCAGAGCAGGCTGGATTCGATAAGGTTATCACTTTCGACATGGGCGGCACATCGACTGACGTTGCACATTACGAAAACAATTATGAGCGCGTCTTCGAAACAGTGGTTGCTGGTGTGCGGATGCACGCTCCCATGTTGCTGATCCACACGGTTGCAGCTGGTGGCGGGTCACTTTGTCAGTTTGACGGTGCGCGTTTCCGAGTAGGTCCTGAGAGCGCCGGAGCAAACCCTGGTCCTGCCTGTTATCGTCGGGGCGGGCCACTTGCAGTGACGGACTGCAATGTCATGCTTGGCAAGTTGCAGCCAGATTTCTTTCCACCTGTATTTGGTCCTGCGCAAGATGAGCCGCTTGATTCTGAAGCTGTTCGAGTGAAGTTCATGGCGCTTGCGGATGAGGTTGAAGCATCGACTGGAATTCGCCGGACCCCGGAGGAGCTAGCAGACGGCTTCTTGCGAATTGCTGTTGAGAATATGGCCAACGCCATCAAGAAGATTTCCGTACAGCGTGGCTATGACGTGACTGATTACGCCCTGCAGTGTTTCGGAGGGGCTGGGGGGCAGCATGCCTGCCTGATCGCAGATGTGCTGGGCATGAATACTGTGCTTGTCCATCCCTTTGCGGGCGTACTCTCGGCATATGGTATGGGTCTTGCTGATGTGCGGGCACTTCGTGAGCGGACGATTGAAGCGCCGCTTGCAGATGGTCTGCTGGCTCGTCTGGAAACAGAGCTGGACGAGCTTGCGGTGAATTCAGAAGCGGAGGTTGCCGCACAGGGCATCGGCAGCGATCGAACAGAAACCAGGCGATTTGTGCATCTGAGATATGATGGTTCAGACACAGCGCTTGAAGTGCCGTATGGGCCCGTCAATGAGATGGTTGCCGCCTATGAGCGCGTCTACCGGACACGGTTCGGTTTCACCATGCCCGGCAAGAGCGTTATTGCTGCCACGATTTCGGTCGAAACCATCGGCCATACCTTTGATGTTGAGGCAATGCCGCATGATCATGCAGCTGACAAGCTGTCCCCGCGAGCGTATGTCGAAACCTATATGGGGGGCGAGGCGGTTAAGG
>WTJS01000236.1 GCA_011524735.1 Alphaproteobacteria bacterium | reverse complement strand
ATCCTGGATTGCCCAGCGAGGTTGCTTTGGCTATTGTAGGCCCATGAAAAACACGTCCTCATTCAGCCCCTTTGCCGGGCCTTTGTCGAGCCGCCGCAGCTTTATTGTTGGCACAGCTTCATCCGCGGTTATCAGCGCCGCATCCCTTGGCCTCGGCGCGGCAACGGCGTTAGCCGCCGATGGCGCTGATCTGGTCGAACATGTCGCGTCGCCCCGCATTATGGGATCGCCAGATGCGCCCATTCATGTGGCAGAATATTATTCGATGACCTGCGGGCATTGTGCGAATTTCCACAATGACACCTTTCCCAAGGTGAAGGCCAAGCTGATTGATGAGGGCATCATCAAGTTTGAGATGCGTCCGTTCCCGCTCGACGGGCTGGCGTTGCGGGCCCATGCGCTTGTCCGCGCGGTTCCCGAGTCAAAATTCTTTGCGCTGGTCAAAATGCTGCTTGCCAAGCAGCCTGTCTGGGTCAGAGCAGAAGACCCTGTCGGCGAGCTTCAGAAAATGGCCCGTCTAGCCGGAGTCGGGGCAGATGAATTCAACAGCATCATGAATAACCGGCCACTGCTGGAAAACCTTGTCAGTCAACGCCAGATCGGGATGGACAAATGGAAGGTCAGCTCAACACCTTCTTTTGTGGTCAATGACGACACCACCCTGTCGGGCAACATGTCATATGATCAGTTTGCCGAAGAGCTCAGTGCTTTTGGCGCGTAACGGCTGACATTGCGTAAGCTCAGGCGGTAGCCAGTTGTGATTTTTCGCACTCTGAAAATGGCGGGTTTCAAATCCTTTGCAGAAAGTGCAGAGGTTGAAATCGAGACCGGTCTGACGGGCATCGTCGGACCAAACGGGTGTGGCAAATCCAACATTGTTGAAGGCCTGCGGTGGGTCATGGGCGAGTCCAACGCGCGGCAGATGCGTGGCGGTGAGATGGATGACATCATCTTCGCTGGCACGAATTCGAGGCCGGCGCGAAATCTGGCAGAGATCACTCTGGTTCTGGATAATCAGGACAGGTCCGCACCCAGCGAATTCAATAATGATGATGAGCTGGAAATCACCCGCAAGATCGAGCGTGGCAAGGGAAGCAGCTTCTATGTAAACGCACGGCCTGCCCGGGCCAAGGATGTGCAGCTGCTGTTTGCCGATTCGGCAACCGGCGCGCGATCATCTGGTATTGTTTCACAGGGCCGAATTGGCGCCATCATTGGGGCCCGCCCGGTCGACCGGCGCGCCCTGCTGGAGGAAGCTGCCAACATCCGCGGCCTTCATGCCCGCAAGCATGAGGCAGAATTGCGGCTTCGCGCTGCCGAAACCAACCTTGAACGGCTTGACGATGTGATCGCTGGCCTTGTGGAACAGCGTGATTCACTGAAGAAACAGGCGCGTCAGGCAAGCCGCTATCGATCAGTTGCCGACCGCATTCGCAAGGCTGAAGCACAGCTTTTGATGGCCCGCTGGAATGATGCCGAGACCGCGCTTGCCACGTCAGATGAAACGCTGAAATCTGCCCGTCTGACCGCCGCTGATCGCACGGAAGACGCGGCAAAATGTGCCGGTCTACGCGCAGAAGCGGCTGCAACTTTGCCCCCTCTTCGGGACATTGAAGTCACCCGCGCAGCGGAATTCCAGCGTCTGTCCATCGGCCGGGACGAGCTGGACCGTGAAGAGGCACGGCTTGCCGAAGCCCTTGAACGGGTGACAACCCAGCAGGCACGGCTTGCCGAAGATATCGCCCGCGAGACAAGCCTTCGCAGCGATGCAGATAATGCCATTGCACGGTTGAATGACGAACACACCGAATTGCAGGCGCAGATCGAGGACGCAACCCCGAAACGCGATGCCGCTGCAGCGGTGCTGACGGAAGTCCGCGCGGCCGCGGATGCGGCCGATGCCGCGCTTGCAGATGCCGCAGCCAAAGTGCGGGCGGCAGCCTCAACACGGCAGGCCCTAACCTTGCGTCTTGCCGATCTGCGGTCTCGGCTTGAAACTGCAAAATCCAGCCTTGCGGGCATTTCAATCGATGAATGGAAAGATGCGGCCTCTGCGGCAGTGGCGGCGCTTCAGGCAGCTGAGACCAGTGCCACAGACGCCCGCACCGCACTTGAGAAAAGCGACAGTGATCTGGCACATGCCGAAGTGGCCAGTGAGATGGCACGATCCGCCCAGCGGGAGGCATCAACACTGACAACGCGGCTCCAGGCAGAGATCGACGCACTTGGCTATCTGCTGACACCTGAAGGTGGCGATGAAGTGCCCATCGCGGACAGCCTTACGGTATCTGGCGATATGGAAGGGGCGCTGACAGCCTATCTTGCTGACGAGCTGTCGGTCCCTGCTGGTGAGGGTGAAATGGCCTATTGGCGGGGCGGCGCGACGGCCGATGGTCTGCAGCCGCCGGCTGGTAGCACGCCCCTGGCCGATTTCGTTACAGGCGCGCCTGAACTTGCCGCAGCTCTGGCCGGGGTTGGTGTTGTGGACAGCGCGGCCGAAGCACAGGTCATGCAACCCTCGCTGCTGCCGGGTCAGGCGCTGACCACCGGTGAAGGCGGGCTGTGGCGATGGGACGGGTTTGTGCGCCGGGCCGCAGCACAGGATGGCGGGGCAGAGCGAATCCGCCAGCGCCAGCGTCTTGAAAGCCTTGAGGGGGAGCTGGTGACCGCGGCGGCTGAGGACAGCCTGCTGAGCGAGAAGAGTGCAGCCGCTGAAGCCGCGCGGAAAGAAGCCGCTGAGGTGCAGGCCACATGCCGCGCCGCCGCCAGCAAGGCAGAGGCCGATCTTGCCGCAGCCCGGCGTGAGGATGAAACCTCAAAGCTTCGCCTGACAACAGCTGAGGATCGCGCGGCAATGGTTTCATTCAGTTCAGC
>WTJS01000209.1 GCA_011524735.1 Alphaproteobacteria bacterium | reverse complement strand
GAAATGCACTGCCTCATCACGCCTGATCGTGCATGACGCTGTTCATGACGAATTCGTTGAAAAGCTTGTCATCGCGGCAAAGGCACTGAAAGTCGGACACGCCCTCACTGAGGGCACCCAGATTGGCCCGGTTGTCAGCGAAACACAGCTCACCGAAAATCTGGAATATGTGGCGCTTGCCCACAGTGAAGGCGGTGACATTCTCTGCGGTGGCGACAGGCCCGACATGCCGCATGACGGCTATTACATGAACCCTTGTGTTGTTGCCGGAACGCAGAATGACTGGCGGATTAATCGTGAGGAAATGTTTGCACCGATTGCCTGTGTCATCCGCACTGGAAGCTATGACGAAGCACTGGCCATCAGCAATGATACAAAGTTTGGGCTAACCGCCGGCATCATGACCCGATCGCTGGCCCGCGCGACTGATTTCCGTCGCCGCGCTGAAACCGGTGTGGTCATGGTGAATTTGCCAACGGCGGGCACTGACTACCATGTGCCGTTTGGTGGCCGTGGTGACAGCTCATATGGCCCGCGCGAACAGGGCAAGCATGCCATTGAATTCTTCACCAGCATGAAAACCGCCTATATTTCTGCAGGCCCAATATCCTGAGGTAACAGCATGTTTGTGATCGACGGACTTCAATATTGCAACTGGTCGGAAAAAGTCTTTCGGCAGATGCGTGAAGGCGGTGTCGATGCCGTGCATGTGACCATCGCCTATCATGAGATGTTCCGTGAGATGGTTGCCAATGTCGAACAGTGGAATCGCTGGTTCGAACAATTTCCCGAACTGATTTTTCAGGGATTCACCGGTGATGATGTGCGGAGGGCCCGTGCCGAAGGCCGAACAGCTATTTTCTTCGGCTTCCAAAACCCCTCACCGATTGAAGATGATATCGGCCTAGTTGAAATCTGTCACAGGCTAGGTGCCAGGTTCATGCAACTGACTTACAACAACCAGTCGCTGCTGGCGACAGGCTGTTATGAAGAGGATGATACTGGCCTGACCCGAATGGGGCGCACCGTGGTTACTGAAATGAACCGCGTCGGTTTGGTCGTCGACATGAGCCATTCATCCGAAAGATCGACACTGGAGGCCATCGAGTTTTCCAGCCGACCGATTGCCATTACGCATGCCAATCCCACATTCTGGCATCCGGCACGCCGGAACAAGTCTGACACCGTTCTGAAGGCACTTGCCGAGACCAACGGCATGCTGGGTTTCTCACTATACCCGCATCATCTTCGGGACAAATCAGACTGCTCGCTACAAAGTTTCTGTGAAATGATTGCCCGCACCGCAGACATGATGGGGGTTGAACGGCTCGGTATTGGATCCGATTTATGTCAGGACCAGCCGGACAGTGTCGTTGAATGGATGCGTGTTGGGCGCTGGACGAAAGACATTGACTATGGCGAAGGCAGCGCCAGCCAGTCTGGGTTTCCGCCCATGCCAGACTGGTTTCAGGATAACCGGCATTTTCCAGCATTAGCTGAAGGGCTGAAGGACCAAGGGTTCTCAGCGGGCGAAATAGAAGGCATCATGGGAGACAACTGGCTAGCCTTTTTCGACGCCAGCTTTGGGAAAGCGGATTGAATGAATGCGTGAAGCGGACCAAATAACGAGCAACGTCGCAATGAACGAACTGCGCCCCGCGCAGACGGTGATGAAACTTGCTCGTATGGGATCCTTTCACCAGAGTCGCCTGAGCTTCATGCGGGTGCTACTGCGCCGACTCAAACAGAATGGCTGGCAGTTCGACAGGCCTGTTTTCAATATCGATGCGCGCGGCATTGGCGTTGCGACCTATCGTGCAAGTGGCCCGGAATCAACCTACACGCTTGTGGCCTTTTCTCATGAGCTCGACAGTAGCCAGCGGTCTGACCGGGTGATCGCCGAAGCGTGGGATGCCACTTTTACCCTGTGCGATGGCGAGGTCGATGCAGCGCAAATTGAACGTCTTGCCAGTCATGTGCCACGCCAGGAGGCGGGGCGTCTTGAACAGAGTGAGATGGTACTGTCTCGCGCAAATAAGTCTGTACGACTTTTCTCGCATGTTCTCGACGCGCTGACCCGCGGTGAACAGCCCGATCCGGAAATGATCGACTCGGTTGGGTATCTGTTCAGGACAACGGCTGTCTATGGTGCTGGAAAATTTGGCGCCGCCGACCGTGAACTCTGGGCTGATCGTCCAGAATTCGCCGGGTCTTTTCAGCCTGAAATGCTGGCCGTTTGGCTGATCCGGACATTCTCCATCGACCTTGTTGAACATCTGGCAATGACGGCGGCGCCTGATCAAGCCGTAACGCTTGACCGCAACCTGCGGCGGCGGTTTGGCGTAGGCAATTCCACTGGCCTTGGAATGGCGCCCTTTCTGATCAATCATCCACGACTGATCCATAGCTGGATCAAGGCACGTGAGGTTGCGCTGGCACGCGTGCGCGGCATCAACCATGCCAGTCAGCGTGAGTTGCTAACCTTCCGATCCTTGGTCAGTCGCGCCCGTCAGAACGCCTTGGACTGGCAGGTGGATGACATTCGTCAAACCGAAAAGATCAATCGACTCCGTTTTGATTTTGACTGGGTCGTTGAGCAGGCTGCCATGCTGACAGAACATGACATAGCCCCATGGGACCGGCTATATCGCGAAGCTGAAGTACAGTTATCACTTGAAGGTCAGGAGGCCTTGGTTTCGCTGATGTTCGAGCCCTACGGGGAGCTGGTTGATGATCTGGCCAGCAGCATGTGCGCTGATGAGGCCACACCCCACAAGATCGATGGATCGATAAGCGTCAGCAAAACCCTTGACGATCTCGCTGCCCAATATAATTGGACAGAAAGTATAGATTTTGCGAGCGAGGCCGCGCAGGCGCGCGTCTGGTATGTGTCCGAAGAAAAGCTTGAGCCGCGACTTGGCGAGCGGTTCGAGGAGCCGCTTGAGCCATACGAGCAGCCGCTTAGCCCAGGGCGAGACGCGGTTCGCATGTACCATGACCTAAAATCTTTTTCTCCTGATGCAACCATTGGCGAATTCCTGCTGCGCCATCCTGAACATCGGCATATCGCCCGCAGGCTGCAGCTTGTGAGTCATTGGCCGTATGGTGAAATCCGGAACAATACGATTGCGGCAGATATGGTCCCGATCGACCTGCTGCGCTGCAAACTCTCCTTTTTCGGCGCCACCAAATTCGATCCACGGTCAGACCGCTGGCTTCGCATTACCATGTACCAGGGCGCACCATTCCCGGATGAACTGCAAGCTTGCGATCCGGATGATATGGCATATCCTCAACTTTCTAACGGCACCGCCACCGTATGAGCTGGTCTCTTGGAGAGACGGGCGCTCTGGCGCAAAAGGCAGTGCGCGGGTCTGGGTTCCCATGGGGTCTGGCTGAGGAAGCCGCAACAGCGGTCACATGGCTTCAGGCACGAAATCTGCCAGGCGTCATGATCCTATGCAGTTATCTTAGCCGTCATAGTACCATTGGAACGAAAGACGGAGATAGCAGCCCCGCATGTCCAATTGCCCTTGGATGTGCAATCAGCGACGGTGCCGTCAACCTGCCTGACGGCACAGGTGAATGTAGGGATCTTGGCATGGTGCACAGCCCAGCTCTGTTGCTGGGGGTCCTGCAATCTCATCTTGACGGGCCCTACTGGCTACGGGCCAGGGGCACGGAATTTCGTCGTCTTGCAACGATAGAAGACCTGTGGGACGCAGGTCTGATGGCAACGACAGTGCATTGTGAAATCAGGCGCGATCAGACACTGCAAGTTGAGAAGTCCCTTGCCACACAGTCACGCGTTTCCGATCAGTATCAATGCTGCATTGACCAGCTGACAGCCCTTGCCCACCGGACTTATGCACCAGCAACAAGCCAGTCCCGCCTGTCAGGCGCTGGTGCCGGACTGAACGATAACGACTGATACAATTGACGCTAGCTGTGAGAGGCTATATCTCGCCAGCCGCTCGCCATTCCCGCCAGCGCAAAACAATTGTCGCCCCTAGGCTGGCAATAGGTTCAGGCGGCAGGCGGCTTGGTTCGTCGTAAGACTGGAGATCCTGAACAATTGGGGAATTGGCACGTGTTGCCAACTCAATCGCGGCTATTCCCGATAAAGTGCCTTTGGCGGTCCCCAGACCATTCTGACAGCAGGCAGAATAGAAGTTCGGTTCGATCTCGCCAAAGGCAGGCACTGAATTGCGGGACAGGCATAACCTGCCACCCCAGCTATGCGCCATGCCAACATCATCCAGCATTGGAAAGCGCCGCGTGAAAGCCCGTTCGTGATCACGGCGAAAGGCAGCGACACGGGCCTCACTGACCTCCATTGACGAATTATAGGTCCAGCGATTGCGGATCACGATGCGATTGCCACCAATCCCATCATGACGCCGCACCGTAGAGCCCATGGGATCGGCTGGGGTGATGCCCCAGCTCGATGCCCCGCCCAGACGGCGCTGCTGATCTTCACTCAGCGGCTCACTCATGGAAGCATAGGTAAAGACATGCATCAGTCGCCGCTTGAAAAATCCGAAGCTTTCGGCATGACCATTTACCGCCATGATCACGGCACCTGCATGAATTGTGGCCTTTGGCGTTTTCACAACCCAACCATCACCCTGCCGTTCAAACGATATCGCTGGGCTGCCCTCATAAATAACAGCGGGAAAAGGTTCCTTGCGACTGACGCCCTGTGCCAGCTCACGAATATAGAGGGCAGGCTGAAGCAGAACGGCGCCAGGCAGAAACAGACCGGAGCTGTAATAGTCAGTACCAGTCATCGCCTTCATGTCATCTGCTGAAAGCTGAATGGACTCTTCACCCAGCGCGGCAAGCTGTTCGGCGTAAGCGTGATTATGTGCTTCACCACTGGCATTGACGGCTCCGTTGGTACGGCCAACCGATGCGACGGCCTCAGCAGGCATGTCGTATTGCGCAGCACAAGCTCTGGCAAAATCCTGTGCCTGACGGTTGAGAGTGATCTGCAGCCTGTCGGCCTCAACTCCACCTACATAGCCCGCACTGTCATTGAGTTCGTGCGGCAGGTCGATCATAAATCCGGAATTGCGGCCGGCCGGTCCAGAGGCAATCCTGCCCGCTTCCAGCAGCACAGTTTTATCGCCACCACGAAGCTCGGTCAGGCGCTTGGCAGCCGATAGCCCCGCAAAACCGCCACCAATCACAAGCCAGTCTGCGGTAATGGACCCTTCCGCCACCGGATAGTCTGGCTTTGGCGGCAACACCGCGTCCCAGCCAGTGACGCCGGTATCACGCGGCAGACGGCGGATGACGCGTTCCCCCGCCATTACAGATTGTCCGGCTTCCTGTCGGCAAGGTCGATCCAGATGGTTTTCATCTCGGTGAACTGGTCATGAGCAGCAAGGCCGTTATCGCGGCCACCAAAGCCCGACTGCTTATATCCACCGAACGGAGTTGTAATATCACCCTCACCATAGGAATTGACAGTGACAGTACCGGCCCGAATATTTCTGGCCGCGGTGATGGCTTGCTTGATGTTGGTGGTGAACAGAGAAGCCGCCAACCCGTATTCAGTACGGTTCGCGATCTGAACAGCCTCATCCATGCTATTGACGGTCAGCACTGCCAGAACTGGTCCGAACACCTCATCAACCGCAAGAAAATTATCCTTATCTGCAACATCCATGATGACCGGACAGTGATCCTCAGATGCTGAGCCGGCTAGTACCGGCAAACCTTCGGCCATTGCCCGATCAAGGCAGGCACGAACCTTTCCGCGATGCCCTTCATCGACGAGAACACCGAGCCTGTTGGCAGGATCAAGCGGATCTCCCTGGCGCCATTCTTTCAGCTGGTCCTTCAGCCGATCGACTAGTTCGTCCTTTACCGATGAATGAACGATCAGACGAGAGGTTGCAGAGCAATTCTGACCTAAATTCCAGAACGCACCATTTGCGATATGTTCGGCCACAGCGCCCATATCTTCGGCATCATCCATGACGATGGCTGGATTCTTGCCTCCACATTCCAGGGTAACTTTCTTCAGGTTAGATTGTGCAGCATAGGACAGGAACATCTTGCCTGTCTCGGTGGAGCCGGTGAAACTAACCATGTCGATGTCACTGTGAAGGCCAATCGCCTGACCGGTAACAGGGCCGTCGCCTGGCAACACCTGAAACACACCGCGCGGCACACCGGCAGTAGCTGCTAGACGCGCCAGATACAATGCACTAAGTGGTGTTTGCTCAGCCGGCTTGACAATCAAGCTGTTGCCAGCGGCCAGCGCGGGGCCAAGCTTCCAGGCCAGCATCAGAAGTGGAAAATTCCAGGGGAGTACTGCCCCAACCACACCGATCGGTTCCCGTTCGATCACGCTGATCGCATCGGCACCAACTGGCGCTGCATCATCATAGATTTTGTCGATTGCCTCGGCATGCCAAATGATGGTGTTGATCGTCTCAGGGATATCTATTGCCGCACAGTCGGCAATAGGTTTGCCACTATCAAGAGATTCGATTACCGCAAGTTCATGACGATTGCGCTTAATCAGCTTGGCAAGGCGGATCAGCACTTCCTTACGTTCGGCAGGATGAAGCCGAGACCAGCGTCCGGAGTCAAATGCCTCACGAGCGCGCGCTACTGCCAGATCAACTTCAGCCTCACCCGCCATATTGAGCGAGGTTAGCTTCTCGCCTGTTGCCGGATTCAACGTGTCAAAAGCTGGCCCGTTACAACGATGAAAGCTGCCGTCTATATGGGCAGCATTCTGGATTTCCACTTCCGCCGCCAGAGAGCGGTATTCATCTAGGCTCAGCAATTCAGACATTCTGTTCTTCCTGCGCTTGTCGGTGCGATTTTGGAGCCGGACGGCTGGCTTCCTTTTCAGCCAGTATCTGCCGGATGGTTGCGTCCATTCTGTCGATCACCTGATCGAGGTCACGTTTTTCGTCTTTGTCCAGCGGGCGAAGTGGCAGGCGTGGGCCGCCCGCAGGAAGCCCCAACCGGGTGCATCCATATTTTACAGCCTGAACAAATTTGCCACCCTGTTCCAGAACCTGCATCAAAGGCAGCATTGCCGTCATGATTCGACGGCCTGTAGCGAAATCACCTTCGACGGCACAGGCCTGCCATAAAGCAATATGCGCCTCAGGAGCAAAATTCGACGCAGCACAAACCCAGGATTGCGCTCCCCAGGCAAAGAATTCCAGCGCCTGATCATCCATGCCGCAGGATAGCGCTATATGTGGATACCGCCGCGCCAGCATGTGCACGCGGTTGATGTCGCCCGAACTTTCCTTGATCGCGATGAAGTTTGAGGACTGACCAACCCGATCAAGAAAATCCTCGTCCATTTCAGCCGCCATGCGACCTGGGTAGTTGTACAGCATGCAGGGAAGATCTACTGCCCGTTCCACTGCCAGAGCATGTAGCGCATTTTCACGCCCGGTCGGCACGGCATAGGGCGGCGTTGCGACCAGCAGCGCATCAACCCCAACGGATTTGGCCACTTTCGCAAAATGGATCGAATCCTCGGTACGCATCGCGCCGGTACCACCAATGACGCTGACCCGGCCATCAATGATTTCGCTTCCCAGCGCCAAAAGACGTTCGCGTTCAGCCGTAGTCTGGGCGTAATACTCACCTGTGGTACCAGCAATGATGATGCCATGAACACCTGCCGCGATCAGATGTTCGATCATCGCAGCATAACCGTCTTCATTGATGCTGTGATCATCGAAATAGGGCGTGATCACCGGCGTGTATATACCGTAAAATTCCATTTCCGCTTCCCGTTTGGCTCCGAGCCATCTTTTCAACTGCCGCGAATATTTCCAGCAGACGCAACATCCAGACCTATCCCGTTATTTTCATATTAATCGGCAGTGGAATGGGTCGGATATAGGTTTCAATATTGGCGCGTGACAATTCCCAATGTTCTATTGTCAGCGCCACCGCTGCCTCTTCATCATTCGCGGCGAAAATTTCAATAAACATATCATGATGCCGACTTGCCTCAAGGACCCTACCGTAAAGCCCGTCGGTTCTTGCTTTCCAGAAAGTCTGGCCAATCCGCGCATGGTCAATCAGAAGTCGCTGCAGGCTTGGCGCCAGGAAGGCGTTATCAGCCATCTCCCCGATCATGGAATGAAACCTGTCATTGTAATAGACAAGCGAGTCAACGGCCTCTTCACTAACAGCATTTTTAAAGTGCATCTGAATCTCAGCCAGCGCGTCAATCTGGGCCGGTGTGGCAAGCTGTGCGGCAAGCCGCGATGTTGCAGCATAGATCATCGGCGCAGTTAAAAAGAAATTGCGCATCGATTTTGGATCCATAGGAGCTACGATTGGACCTCGCTGATCGCGTATCTGCACATAACCTTCGCCAGCAAGTCGACGCAATATCTCGCGCATGGGCGTACGCGACACATTGAACTCCTCACTCAGTCTGACTTCATCGAGCGGCTGCCCTGGCTCAAGCTCTAGCGTCAAAATGCGCCGCTGAAGCTGACGCAGAATGTGATCTTTAGAAATGCCCATGCCCTTGAACAACCCAAAGGGTCGACCCGCTTTTTTAATTGCAATCGCATTCATAGCTTATATTATGTGATTTGTATACAGTTTGTATTAAATGTTGGGATCACGGAACATTGACAACCGATAACGCTACACCGGCAAGACGTGGTGGCCGCGGTGAGCGGCGCGCCATCCGCACGAAACCACAGCATGACATGCTGCCCGGCCTTATCGGGAAGCTGCCACTGACCGAACCCATGAATGCTGAACAGGTTGAGCGTATTGACTCCGCTTCGCTGGACATTCTGGAAGAGGTTGGCGTTGTCTTTCGTGATGACATCGCACTGGAAGATTGGCGCAAGGCAGGCGCCGATGTTCGGGGAGAGCGCGTGCATCTGGACCGCGCCCTTGTCAAATCCCTGATCAGTACGATTCCATCTGAAATCACGCTTCATGCCCGCAATCCGCAAAAATCTGTTGCCCTTGGTGGACGCAATTCGATTTTTGTACCCATGACAGGCGCCCCCTATCTTCGGGATCTTGACGACAAACGCCGGGCCCCGACGCTCGATGACCTGGCGACATTTCATAAGCTCTCGCACATGCTACCAGCGATGCATTCGTCGGCGCATCATATCGTCGAACCGATGGATCACCCGATTTCACATCGGCACCTTCGAATCACCCAGTCATCGATGGTGCATTCGGACAAGACCTTCATGGGCATGACTACATCCGGACAGAATGCCGAGGATGTGCTGGACATGTGCACCATTCTGTTCGGCGCTGACTTCATGGAAGACCATGCGGTTGTTGTCGGAAACTGCAACGGGAACTCGCCTTTGGTATGGGATGAGACCATGCTGTCAGCGATGCGGGCCTTCAATCGCCGGAACCAGCCTGTGTTATGCTCGCCCTTTGTTCTCGGTGGCGCGAACACACCAGCCTCAACGGTGCCGACCGTGGCTCAGCTCAATGCTGAAGCGCTGTCAGCGCTTGCCTATACGCAGGTAATCCGCAAGGGATGTCCGGCCATCTATGGACACTATCTGTCGACGGTATCGATGCAGTCGGGGGCGCCCATGGCTGGTACGCCTGAAATCAGTCTGATGAATTTCATGATCGGACAGATGGCGCGCCATTATGGCATTCCATGGCGGACATCCAACACGCTTGGCGGGGCCAAGACACTGGACGCGCAGGCCGGATATGAATCCGCAACCACACTGATGGCGGTGATGCTGTCTGGAGCGAACTACATATGGCATTCCGCTGGCTGGAACGAAGCTGGGATGCATTGTTCGATGGCCAAATTCGTTGTTGATTCCGAACAGTGTGCGATGGCGTATCGCATGGCTGAGGGTCTGAAATGGGATGATTTCGACGAGGCGCTGGCAGCGGTTCGCGATATTGGGCCGGGAGGTCATTATCTCGGGCATCCACATACACAGGAAAAGTTCCAGCAGGCCTTTTTCATGCCAAAACTGTTTGACAATAATTCCTATGAGCAATGGATTGCAGAAGGATCAAAGGATGTGACCGAGCGCGGATTGGCCACAGCACGGGCCATGCTTGATTCCTATGAAAAGCCAGACCTTGACGCCGCGATCAGTGACGAGCTGGATGACTACATCGCTCGCCGCGAACGCGAAATCCCTGCCATGGACGCTCTGAACCAGGAATTCTGACCACATCGTCACCCGTAAACTGTCGGCAAAATGTCGGATTGGAACGGTATTTGATGATTCGTCAACTATCTTCACGACGAACCCGGCTTTACGGCTTTAGGACTTGACGGTAGGCATAACCATTACGCGGACATTTTGTCTCATCAAAATGGTTGAAAAACCTGCATTTGCAGGGGGTTCCGTCATGTCGCGAACAGATATTTCAATCTAGTTTGAAAATTCCTTAGAAACTTGTTTACATCCCCTGCCAATTAAGATTTTCTAAGCCTCTTTTATCGGGAGGAACCTATGAAATTCACCAAAACTCTTGCTGCAGGTCTCGCAGCAACCGCAATGCTGGCCGGTGGCGCAGCATTCGCTGACTACCCAGAAAAGCCAATCAAAATCATGGTTGGTTTCTCGGCCGGCGGTGGCACAGACACCACTGCTCGTGGCTTTGCGTCCTACATGCATGAGGCACCATCCTTGAATGGCGCCCCTGCCTACATCGTTAACCTGCCTGGCGCATCCGGCCAGAAGGCTGCCAAGGCTGTTCTGAACGAAGACGCTGACGGTTACACCCTGTACATGATCAACATCGGTACGTTCATCGCCGGTGAACTGGCGAAGGGCGAAGACCGCCCATATCATGTTCCAGAAGCGTTCGAAAACCTCGGTTGCGCATCACAGCTGGTGACATCGCTGCAGGTTCACACTTCGAACCCAGCCACCACCATGCAGGAATTCATCGACAACGCGAAGTCCTCTGGCAAGACCATCACATGGGGCACATCCGGCGCGGTCACCATGCATGCTGCCATCGGCCATGCATTCTTTGACGCCTATGGCATCCCACACAAGAAAGTGCCTTTCAAAGGCGGTTCCAAGGCTCGCGCGGCTCTGGTTTCCCAGTCTGTTGATGCCGTACTTGGCGGTGTGAACACCGTTGTCGGTTTTGAAGAAGATATTCGCCCACTGGCATCTGCCGGTGCAGAGCGTGACCCAACTGCCAAAGATCTGATGACTTTTGGTGAGCAGGGCCTTGAAGGCATCGACTTTACCGGCCTTATGTGCCTGTTTGGTAAAAAGGGCGTGTCCGACGAAGTGCGAGCCGACATTGGCGCCGCCATTGAGCACGTTGCCGGCATTTCGGGCTTCCAGAAATATATGGCCAAAAACAGCCTGGGCGCCTTCTACACCAGCGCGGAAAGCGCTAATGCTGCCCAGGACGCCATGTACAAAACCATGGGTCCGGTTGTTGCCAAAATTCTGGCAAGCAACTAAATCTGTGACATAACACAGGGGCAAGCCCTAGCTGGCTTGCCCTTTTTCTTTTGAAAATTTTTCTGTTTCATTCTGACCAAGCACCGGGAGGGGCGCATGGGCACCCAGGAGTACAAGATCAAGGTGGAATATGGTGTAAGTGCCGTCGTTCTGCTGATCGGGGTCTTTTTCATCTTTCAAGCCTTCACTGTAGAGACGTCGCGAGAGGCGGTAGGTCCGCGAACCATGCCACTGACACTTGCCATCTCGCTTGTACTTGGTGGGCTGTGGTTAGCAATTCGAGCCTTTACCGGGCGCGCTGGTGACCTGAAGGACGGCTACGGCTTTCTGGAAAGTGACATCCGCCGGATTATGATGGTTGTCGGGTGTGGCGCCTTTTTTGTCCTGATGTTCTGGGCGTTTGGCTATATGAC
>WTJS01000246.1 GCA_011524735.1 Alphaproteobacteria bacterium | reverse complement strand
ATTTATGGGCAGGCGACTCCCGAAGAACGTGAAGCACTGGACGAAGAGGGCATCACTGTCTTGGATATGCCCTGGCTTCCGAGAGATAACTGACCTTGTTTCAGACTGACTGAGATGCAGTCTGATCAATAAGCTATGAAATAAAGTAACTTTGGCTTGTTTCTGTCAGGCTTTCGTGCCGCTGGCGCCGTAATTGATCGCCATCATCCCAGTTCTTACAAACCCATTAGCACCGATGCGTCGCGCCGGGCGTGGGGCGAAGCCGGTCATGTCATCTAGAATAATTCCAGCTGCTGCAAATTCGTTGCGCAATTCATCAGGGCGGACAAATCTTGCCGGATCATGTGTTCCTGCGGGCACCATTCGAAGGACATACTCCAACGCAAATTTGGCAAGCGCCAGAGAGGCGAGAGTGCGGTTGATTGTGGTGATGACAACGGTACCCCCAGGCACAAGCATGTCGGCAATGGCGTGTGCAAAAAGCGCCCTGTCAGTCACATGCTCAATCACCTCAGAAGCGTAGATGACATCATATTTGGCTCCAGAGGCGGCTAGATCCTCTGCGGTGCGGCACTCGTAGGTGATTGGCAGACCCGATAGTTCGGCGTGGGCACGTGCCGCGTCAATGGCTGGTGCCGTTGCATCGATACCGGTGACAGAGGCGCCCAGCCTTGCCATGGGTTCGGCCAGAATGCCGCCGCCGCAACCGATATCGAGAATGTTCAAGCCAGATAAGGGCGGTTTTGACCGCCCCGTCTTGTCGGCGGCAGGGCGTGTGCCAAGGCGCGTAATGCTATCCAGAATATAGTCGATGCGAACAGGCGCAAAATCGTGAAGCGGCGCCATCGGGCCGGCTTCATCCCACCATTGCGATGACATCGCAGCGAAATTGTCGATTTCTTTTTGATCTGCTGTCGTGTCCACAGGCTTGCCCCATTCCGCCTTAGTCGTTATGACTTCTGCGTTTTTCAACCTGCGGCAACTTTAGGGCAAAAATGGCGCTCATTGTTCAAAAATTTGGTGGAACCTCTGTTGGTGATCTAGATCGCATCCGGAATGTCGCTCAGCGCGTCAAGCTGGAAGTCGATGCTGGCAATCAGGTTGCGGTCGTTGTGTCGGCGATGGCAGGCACGACAAACCAGCTTGTGGAATGGGCCCGTGATATCGGCCCGCTCCATGATGCGCGGGAATATGACGCCATCGTTGCCACTGGTGAACAGGTCACGGTTGGGCTTCTGGCCATTGCACTTCAGAATATCGGTATTGATGCCCGGTCCTGGTTAGGTTGGCAAATCCCGGTTCAAACTGATGATGTGCATGGGGCTGCCCGCATTGAGTCCATTGACACAACTGTCATGCGCGAGCGGCTCGCTGCCGGCCAGGTTGCAGTTGTGGCTGGTTTTCAGGGCATTGCTCCCGATGGTCGTATTGCCACTTTGGGGCGTGGCGGTTCTGATACATCTGCGGTGGCGCTGGCGGCTGCGCTGGATGCAGACCGTTGCGACATCTATACGGATGTTGACGGTGTTTACACCACTGACCCACGGATTGCGCCAAAAGCAACCAAGCTCGATCAGATTACGTTCGAGGAAATGCTGGAAATGGCGTCTCTTGGCGCAAAGGTGCTACAGACCCGGTCGGTCGCCATGGCCATGCGCCACAATGTTAACCTTCAGGTGCGTTCAAGCTTTTCAGATGCGCCCGGAACGCTCGTCGTAAATGAGGATTCAATCGTGGAACAGGAAAAAATCAGCGGCATCGCCTACAGCCCGGACGAAGCCAAGATCACAATTCAGGGATTGCCTGACAAGCCCGGTGTTGCTGCGGAGATTTTTGGTGATCTTGCAACGAATCACGTCAATGTTGACATGATTGTGCAGAGCGCGGCGTCTGAAGGTCAGAAAGCAGATATAACCTTTTCGCTGGGCCGCGCGGACCTGGCAAAGGCGCTCGAGATCATTGATGGGGCGAAAGGGTCGCTTGGGTTTGATGATGTGGTGGCCAAGGAAAATGTTACCAAGATATCAGTCGTGGGTATGGCGATGAGGTCGCAGCCAGGTGTGGCCAAAACTATGTTCCAAACCCTCGCAGAGCGTGGGATTAATCTGGAAGTCATTTCCACTTCCGAGATCAAGATTTCCGTGCTCATTGCTTCGGACTATACCGAGCTTGCGGTGCGTAGCCTGCACACAGCATTTGGCCTTGACGCCGAGGACTGACATTTGACGGCAGCAAGTGGGCAGTCTTCTGGCACTTGTATTGCCTGAACAAGGGTGTTGGATGCTCCTTGGCAACAGATTTCTTGCGCGAATTGTCTATTTTTCCTGTTAAATCAGTCGATCCGGTTGCTTTTTTTTCTAATTCGGATACCGTTTACTCGCGTTTTGGAATTTTTGCCGCGTGGATCGCAATATGGAACCGTTGACACGCGATGATGAAGGTGTTCAGGACAGCTTCCAGGCGATTGGGGCTGACCTAAGCGCTGCGCGTCTCGAACTTGGCATGCAGGTGTCTGAGGTGGCCCAGCTACTTCGGATCTCTCGCAACTATATTAAGAGCATCGAAGCTGGTGATTTTGAACAATTGCCGGGGCCGACCTATGTCGGCGGGTACCTTCGCTCTTATGCCCGTGCTGTTGGTCTTGACCAGGATGCCCTGCCGAAGCGGTATCGTGCGCTGATAGACGACAAGGCTGCACAGCCGCAATATGCTTTTCCCATTGACCATCAGCGGCCACAGCGTTCTGGCGCGATGATGGCGTCTATTTTGGTCATTTTTGCAGTTGCTGGATATGGCGGCTGGTATGCCGCCGGCAAGCCCGATCTGTTGAATGCACTGACTGGGGACAACGCGCCGTCAGTGATCTCCGCACCAACTGTTGAAACGGCGGTTATTGAACCAGACGATCTGGTCGCACCGGAACTTCAGCAAACGTCAATCCTCAGTGAGGCTGAGCCCGTATCTACGGCTGTGGCGATCGGGGGTGTCAGCGATCGTGTGGATGCTGGGTCTATTGAAGATGTCGATGGATCATCCGATGGTACGGCCATTCAGCCGGACCTGGCCACAGCAGCAACAGTGGCTGACGCGGCTGGTCTGGTGTCGGAGGGGTCAGCTCCTGCTGACGGTGGCGTGGGACCTTCACCAATCCAATCAGTTGATTCTACAAGCGGCGCTGGCGGTACCAATGCGCTGCTCGCGCAATCGAGTGCGGATGATGGGTTGTTGACAGGTGAAGATGGTGATCAGGCCCCCGCATCGGCTTTGAACCCACTAGCGACGAACTCTGATCTGACAACGGTTGCTGAAACGGGGCTGGCGTCTCTTCCAGATGGTGATGCTGTAGCTGAAGAGTCTGCTGGGATGCCGCTTGGCTCAGGTGATGCAGCGGCTTCAACTGGCGTCGCTTTTGCGATGCAGCGCATGCCAGAACTTGAAATCACCGTGCGAGCAACAGGTACAAGCTGGGTCGAGATTATTCGCAACAATGGCGAAGAGGTAATGACCCAGTTGATGCGCAAGGGCGAGACCTATGTTGTCGACAGTCGCGACAAGCTTTATCTCAGTACGGGGAATGCTGGTGGGCTTGAACTACTGTTCCATGATGGGACTGTTCGTTCAGTGGGTGTGAGCGGCGAAATTCTTCGTGATCTGCCGCTTGATGCAGAACGCCTTCGCAACCAACTCTAGCCTCAACACTGTTCATTTACGCAGACCTTCTGACAGTGTCAGAATCTTTGCTGCCTTTGTCATGGGAGCCTGTTTTGGCCAACGCATATCGCGCTTACCGCACTATTGAACGCCGTCCTTGTCGTCAGGTGATGGTGGGCTCTGTCCCCGTCGGCGGCGATGCCCCCATTTCGGTGCAGACCATGACGAACACGTTGACAACCGATATCGCGGGAACCATGGCTCAGATCAATGCTGCTGCTGAAGCCGGTGCTGACATTGTCCGGGTATCTTGTCCAGATCAGGACAGTACGGTTGCGCTGAGACAAATCTGCGCCGAAAGCCCCGTGCCTATCGTTGCTGATATTCACTTTCATTATCGGCGTGCAATTGAAGCGGCTGAAGCGGGCGCTGCCTGTCTACGGATCAATCCTGGGAATATTGGCAATAGCGAACGAGTGCGAGAAGTCATCAGTGCTGCGCGTGACCATGGGTGTTCCATGCGGATTGGTGTCAATGCCGGCTCGCTGGAGAAGCATCTGCTAGAAAAATACGCAGAACCCTGTCCCGAAGCGCTTGTCGAGTCCGCTCTCGATCATGCGCGTATCCTTCAGGATAATGACTTCCACGAGTTCAAGATTTCGGTGAAGGCGTCTGATGTGTTTCTCGCCGTTGCGGCATATCAACAGCTGGCTGATGCAATCGACTGCCCTCTTCATATAGGTATCACTGAAGCGGGTGGCCTGCGGGCTGGCACAGTCAAATCTGCTATCGGGCTCGGTGGACTCCTCTGGGCTGGGATTGGTGACACAATCAGAGTGTCACTTTCTGCCGATCCCACGGAGGAGGTTCGCGTCGCCTATGAAATGCTGAAATCACTGGGATTGCGACGTCGGGGCGTGACTGTGATTTCCTGCCCATCCTGTGCGCGTCAGCAGTTTGACGTTATCAGCACGGTTCAGACAATTGAGGAGCGGCTGGAGCATATCGATATTCCGATGACAGTGTCGATTATTGGCTGCGTCGTTAACGGTCCAGGTGAGGCCCGTGAGACAGACATTGGTTTGACTGGCGGCGGTAAGGGCACGCATCAAGTCTATGTGTCTGGATTGGCCGATCACAGGTTGACGAATGGGGATATCGTCGAGCATGTTGTCGGCCTTGTTGAAGCGCGGGTTGAGGCCATAAAGACTGCCGAAGCCACTGCAGGCGAATAGAGCTCAGCTCCTGTACTGCCTTCCACTCGTTAAACCCTGTCTTTCGGGAGACCGTTCAATCATGTCACGCCTGCAACCCGCCCGCGGCACCGCCGATCTGATGCCAGCGATGATGGCGGCTCATCGCAAAGTGATCGATACGGCGCGAGATGCCGCTGGCTGTTATGGCTTTCAGGAGATGGCCACCCCGATCTTTGAATTTGCTGAGGTGTTCTCACGCCCACTTGGCGATAGCAGTGATGTCGTAACCAAGGAAACTTACAACTTTACTGACCGTGGCGGTGAGACTCTGACCCTGCGCCCTGAGAATACAGCTGGTGTTGTCAGAGCGATGATTTCAAACGGGCTAACACAAAGCCTGCCACTGAAATTTTTCTATGCTGGTCCGATGTTCCGTTATGAACGGCCACAGAAAGGTCGAATGCGACAGTTCCACCAGATTGGTATTGAGTATCTGGGGCCGCGTGATGGTGTAGCCGATGCTGAGATCATTGGCTGTGGTGCCCGTATTCTTGACCAGTTGGGTGTTCTAGACAAATGTACGCTTCACCTTAATTCGCTGGGTGATACAGAAAGCCGGGCAGCGTACCGGGAAGCACTCGTTGCTTTCTTTAGGTCCCATGCCGATGATTTGTCTGAAGACAGCCGGACGCGCCTAGGTACCAACCCGCTTCGTATTCTTGATTCAAAAGATTCTGGCGACAGGGAAATCATTGATGGTGCGCCGCGCCTGAATGCGTTTTTGAATGATGAATCGAAGGCGCATTTTGACAAAGTCTGCCAGGCGCTGGATGCCGCTTCCATTAACTGGACATTCGATCCCTTGCTTGTGAGAGGTCTCGACTATTACTGCCATACCGCGTTTGAGTTCATTACCGATGCTCTTGGTGCGCAGGGAACAGTGCTTGGTGGCGGCCGGTATGATGGGTTGTCAGAAATGCTTGGCGGTCCACCAGTTGCGGGGGTGGGTTGGGCTGCCGGCGTTGAGCGGTTAGCCATGCTCGTAGGTGACGTCACACCAGCAGTTCCGCTTGTTGCTGTCATGGCAATGGACTCAGCTGATGAGGCTATGGCTTTTGCGCTTGCGGAGACACTGCGTCATGCTGGAATTTCAGTAGATCTGCCAACAGGCGGCAATATTGGGAAACGAATGAAAAAGGCGGACCGGTCAGGGGTTCGCTTCGCCGCCATTCTTGGCAGTGATGAAATTGCCAATGGTACCGTTCAGCTGCGCGATCTTGGTGAAGGGACGCAGAGGGAAATTGAGATGGGTGAGCTTGCCGTGATCATCGCCGCGCGTCTGGCTGAAGGCGATTGATGTTGTTTCTGCGGTCTGGAAGAAAGGTCATGGCATGAGCTTGGACGCGACAATGGACAAGGTGCTGGCGCGCCGAAGCGAGGTTGAAGATCGGCTTGGCCAAGCAGCTGGTATGTCGCCAGATGAACTGGCTTCATTGTCACGCGAACTTTCAGAGCTACGGCCGGTATGTGAACAGATTGAGCTCGTCCGTCGACTTGAGGGGGATCGTTCTGCCGCCGAGCAGATGATTGAAGAGGCAGACGGCGACGCTGAAATCATTGAGATGGCACAGGCCGAAATTCAGGACGTTGATGACAGACTCCCTGAAGAACATAAGTCACTACAACTGCTTCTGCTGCCAAAGGACCGTGACGACTCTCGAAATGCTATTTTGGAAGTTCGTGCGGGCACTGGCGGAGATGAGGCAGCCTTGTTTGCCGCTGACCTGTTTGGCATGTATCAGCGCTTTGCCGCTCGTCATGGATGGCGATTTGAAGTGATGGAAGTGTCGGAAACAGGTATTGGTGGGTACAAGGAAGCCACAGCCAATATTGCTGGGGCAGATGTTTTTGCAAGGCTGAAATTTGAATCAGGCGTGCATCGTGTGCAGCGTGTTCCTGAAACCGAAACCGGTGGCAGAATTCACACCTCGGCGGCAACAGTCGCCGTGCTTCCTGAAGCTGAGGATGTCGATATCGACGTTCAGGAGAGTGATCTCCGCATTGACGTGTTCCGCGCGTCGGGCCCTGGTGGTCAGTCCGTGAACACGACGGACTCTGCTGTTCGCATCACGCACATCCCGACAGGCATTGTTGTTAGTCAGCAGGATGAGAAGTCACAGCACAAGAACCGTGCCAAGGCCATGAAAATTCTGCGGGCGAGACTCTATGACGCCGAGCGTGCACGTGTGCAAGCCGAGCGCGCGGCTTCGCGCAAAGGCCAGGTCGGCTCTGGTGATCGCTCAGAACGAATTCGCACCTACAACTTCCCTCAGGGCCGTGTCACTGATCACAGAATCAACCTGACTTTGTACAAACTGGACAAAATCGTTGCTGGTGAAGCGCTGGATGAGGTGGTTGAGGCTCTTGTTGCAGAGGATCAGGCGCAGCGCCTCGCTGAAGGCGGCGAGTGACAAAGTTGCTGTCACACATCCCTAGTCTTTCTGGTGTTGAGGCACGTCATGTTTTGCGGCCGGCGGCTGAATATCTTGTCGCGACAAGCCGGAATGCAAATGACGCCGTCGAGCACACCATTACGCCTGATGATGCCCGGCTGGATGCTCGGCTTCTTCTGGCCCATGCCCTTGGCCGTGATGAGGCAGTTCTGCCACACGAAATGCTTGTGAGTTGGGATCAGAATCGCGTCGATAAATTTGCTGGCCTGTTACTGCGCCGTGCGAAGGGTGAGCCAGTCAGCCGAATTCGGGGATGGCGGGAATTCTGGTCGTTGCGTTTTGATATCACCGCGGCAACCCTTGATCCCCGTCCTGACAGTGAAACGCTGGTGGAGGCAGCTTTGGCGTGGGTTGCCTCTGATCGGGAAAAGGAGCTAAGGCTGCTTGATCTGGGAACAGGATCAGGTGCTCTTCTGCTGGCATGTCTTTCCGAACTTGCGAATGCGCGGGGTATTGGTATCGACATAAGTCCTGGTGCTGTCGAAACGGCCACCCATAATTCAGAGGCGCTTGGTTTAGCCGAACGCGCCGATTTTCGCTGTGCTGATTTTGCAAGTGATCAAATGGATGTTGGCCTGTTCGACATCGTACTTTGTAACCCGCCCTATATTCCATCGTCAGACATAGAAGACCTGGCTCCTGAAGTTGTAGATTTTGACCCTATGTCAGCTCTCGATGGTGGGGCAGATGGGCTGGTCATCTGGCGGGCCGTGCTTCCGGCAATACAGGCGGTCCTGACAGATGGCGGCCACGCTTTTCTGGAAATCGGTGCAGGACAGGGAGATGACGTCGTTGCCATTGCAGCAGGGGTGGGTTTGAAGACGCTAGCGCGCCACCGTGATCTGAGCGGTGAGATCAGGTGCCTTGAGTTGGGCCATGATGGGTGAATGTGGCCCCAGTCCCGAAATGTGTAACTTTATGGGTGAAGGGCAGGTTTCTTGGATAAAGGCTATATTTTATCTTGTAATAACCCATTTAGCATGGCTATGGTGCCTCCACGGTTTGAGTGCGGGAACGCATCACCGGGACGCTGCCTGATCGGCAGCACTTTCACGCAAGCTCTGGCATCGCATTTTATAACGCGCATCTGGCTTGCCCGAAATTTTCACTAACTGGTAAACAGGTCGATGAGACAACCTCAGAATGCAAAGCGTGGCCGCGGACGTGGCCGCCGCGGTAATGGCAACGCCCAGCCTAACGTGCCAAATCGCAATACTTCTTATGAATCCAATGGTCCTGACGTGAAGCTTCGTGGTAACGCCCAGCAGCTGAACGAGAAGTATCTGGCGCTGGCGCATGATGCAGCCGCCGCTGGCGAAAGGATCACAGCTGAGGCTTATACCCAGTTTGCCGATCATTATTTTCGCCTGCATCAGGCAGCAGTGGATGCTGCTGAAGAGCGTAAAGCTCAGCACGGGGCCGCGCAGGCTGAACGGCAGGCCAAGAACGAAGGTTCGCAACCAGATGTTGAGGACAATGCCGGAAACAGTAAGCCCGCTAAGAATGCTAAGGCCAATGGTGCTGAAGCAGAAAGCGCCAATAGCGCTGAAGTTGTCGATCTGACACCAGCTAAACTGTCTGAAATGGTCCAGGAAGAACAGGACTCAGCTTCAGGCTGAGGGGTTTCCGAAAATCCAACTCTTGTTGTGTCTATGACAGGACTTCGATCCTGTCGCCCACTGCAATCTGGCCACCTTCAGTGATCTCGGCAAAGATGCCAAGATCGGTGTGTCCTAGTGCCTGCTTCATGATTGGAAGATAATGCAGGCCACGCATTGCGGTTTCAGGATCAACATCTATAGCAGCGCAACGACCCACAGGTTCAACAACGCGCAGCACTGCCTCACCAAGGCGGATTGTATGGCCGATCAGGCCAGCCTCCTCAAAAGGATTGGCCGTATCCAGCATGATATTGAGGCGGAAGCGCCGCGCGTCGGCTGCTGTGTCCGTGATCTCTGCAAACCGCTCCACTGACGCGGTGCCGCCAAGGCTGATCCAGGGGGCATTTGTATCTGTGTAGGCGCCCTTTGTGATTCGTGTGAGTCGGGGTTTACCATCAAGACCAGCGCCGATAAGGCCGTCAAAGAAGGCTTCAAATTCTTTGACCCCCGCTGGATCACTTGGATCGACTGACAAAACAGTTCCGCCATTTCGACGGATGGTCATGACCTGGTCGTCAAAGGTGCAGTCCAGTTCAGCAAGGACATCAAACTTCATCAACTGAAGAAAAAATGCTTTTTTCATCCAGGTGCCGGCTGGCGTTTGATCATGCTTCACATGACCATTTGTGATGGCAAACTCACGGTCACCTGGAATGAGACATCCGGCTTGGAGTGTGACGCGTTCAAGTCTGGCACCGCCAAGGCCCTTTACCGGATAGTGCCAGATATCACTGATTCGCATGACGTGCCTAATTCAGATCAAGCTCTGACGGCAGCAAGTCCATTGCTGCAAACCTAACAGATCCTGTTGCAAGTACTTCAGCCTCTACCATGTCTACCTGGGCCTTGAAGTCCTCAAGCAGTTCGGGCGGAATCCGTTCACCGGTTGGCAGGCTGACGGTCATCGGATTGACCTTGCGATTATTCACAAGGATTTCGTAGTGAAGATGCGGACCTGTCGACCGGCCTGTTGATCCCACATAGCCAATAATTTGACCCTGCTCAACACGGGCACCACGTGTGACGCCTCGCGCAATCTTCGACATATGTGCGTAGGCTGTGTCGTAGGTGCCATTGTGGCGGATGCGAATATAGCGTCCATATGACCCGAGCCATCCGGACTTTGTGACAACCCCGCTACCAGCTGCCACAATGGGTGTTCCGGTAGGGGCCGCGAAATCGACACCCTTATGCATCGCGTTATACCCGCTGATCGGGTGCTTGCGCATGCCATAAGAAGAAGACAGTCTTGCGCCGGAAATAGGCGTCCGAATCAAGGTACGGGCAGCCGACGCGCCGTCCCGATCATACCACCCGACACGGGTCTCTGAATGGTCAAACCGGTAATAACCAAGCTGAGTGCCAGAGAGCATCAGCCCTGCATAATGCAGCTTCGTTGAAATTTTCTTTCCTGTGATCATGTCGATCTGTTGCTCATACATCAGGTCGAATGCATCACCGCTTCGGATTTCCCGCTGGAAGTCGACGGAGAATCCCATCACCCGTACATATTCGGACAGGGCGTCGTCTGGAATGTCAGCAGCTGCCGCAGCACGATAGATCGAGTCATCGATTACGCCTTGGGCGTAGGCCAAATAGCGTTCTATCGGCCGAATCGCTGTAAAGGCATACCACCCTTCCTGCGGGTCATTAATCGCATAGACGTCGCGGCCATCGCGAAGCGTGAACGCAAAACCCTGATCAGCAACCCGAACATCGAGCCCAACGGGAAGCGCACGCAGGCTGGCGCGTCCTTGAACGGCATTGATAGAGGCCGCAATATCGGCTGCTTCATAGCCGGCGCGGCGCAGCAAAATGCCGAGACCTTCGCCTGACTTCAATTTATAAGTGGCTTCGGACAGAGTTTCGACACCGCTTTCGCTGCGAATCATTTCTGCAAGCGTGCGGGTCGACCGGGGCAAGATTGATTCGATGTCAGGTTTTACGACCGGAATTTCGATTTCGACGGGTACGGCATCATAGAAGTGAGCGATGTCCGGCTTTGCCACTGGGAGAAGCACGCCATTTGTTGGCAAAGCCTGCATGGCACTTGCTGTCGTAGCTGAGAAACACGCTGACGTGGTTGCGAGGGCAAGGCTGATCGCAAACTTGCGCGTCAAAATACGAATCATTAAACCAACCCTGAATTCCAATATACTCGAATCAATAATTATCATCAGTCAGCAAGTTTCTGACCCTTCGGTGCGCTCATAATTTAGGAAGTAACCTTTTCGGTCAATAAAAACACAAGATTCTTTCGATGAATCAGGATTTTGCATTACTTAGCTCATGTTGCTTGTGTCGGACCAGGCAGTGCCAAACGCACTGTTATGCCGACGATTGTCTAAATTAAATTGCCTCTATCCCTATATAAGACTCCCATTGATATGTTTCTGGTGGTATCTAGTTACTGCCATCCGGCGCAGTAGAAGCCGGGCCTCAGCCCCTAAATTCAAGGGGCTTTCGCCAGAAAGACAGAGGCCCCAACCTAAAAAAAATGCGTCGAATGAAAAAAAAGAAGAAAAACGAATTTTAGGGGTGGACAGGGTCAGGGGACCCGCTTATAACCCGCCTCCACCAGCCCAGACGGGCCGGACAAACCGAGCAGACGCAACAAACGCAGACGCCGGTCGCTATTTGAAAATGTAAGAGCATTTTGGAAGAGATTCGCGGGTGGCGGTACGTGGAAACGTGTCGTCCTTTGTAAACACAAAGTCAGCCCGATGGATCTCATGAACGCTTACTTCAATGTGAAGTAAAATGAACATGGATTAAATTGGGCGGGCTAATGTTCACAGAGCAATCTGTTGAACCAGTCTAACCTAAGAGTTTGATCCTGGCTCAGAACGAACGCTGGCGGC
>WTJS01000028.1 GCA_011524735.1 Alphaproteobacteria bacterium | reverse complement strand
GGTGCATTTGGGCGATCCGCATTTGCCACCACAATCATACAGGAAATGCGTCATCCGGATGCCAGCATCATACATCTTGCATGACCCGCCATTGGACGGGGTGTAGCGGTGCAGCTTGTAGCAGGTGATCCGGATCTTGCCGCGCTTGTGATAGATATCGTAATCCGATGAAAAGGTAATGGCCGGCGATCCATCATAGGGGTTGCGATAATCCGGCATGGTTTCCTTCAGCGCCTGCAGATAGTCTGCGCAGGTTGAGTCGTTATTGATCCGGCTGGACCCGTCTGCGGCGACAAGGCCACTTTCCACCCCGCTCTTCACCGCAATTGTGACCCGCGCCACATGGTCGACAACCTCTTCTTCCTGATTGGTGCTGAGTTCGACATGAATGCTGTGCATCGTTGTCCGGTAGGTCACAACGCCGATGGCGGCAAGGCTGATCAGAATCGCGGTCACCACCAGAATTTCGACGGCTGAAAATCCTGGCAGGCGCGCTGTCAGGAACAGGCTACAGGGGCTGCTGAAACGGCGGTTATTTCTCGCCATGGCGTTTGAGGTTCTGTCCGCGAGTCCGCTTGGATTTGCCGCGTCCAATCAGCTTGGCGATCCCAAGAAAGACCATCATCACCAGAAACAGCACGAGTGTTGTTGGCCAGCCAAGAAGGGTGGCAATCAGCGGGTGCCACAGAAATGGTTCGCAATCCAGCGCAACAATCAGGCCGCACGGGTCAATATAGCGGCTGATCACGGCCTCGCTGATCTGCAGCGAGGCAGGGTGGCGTTCAAACCAGAACTGGCCGAGAACGATGCTGGCATCATCGGGCGACGACAGGTCGATCCACATTGCATAGAACGCAGCGATGCCGATGAGATAGCCAAGAATGCGAAAAACGTTGCTTACCATGCCGCAATAGTGACCGTCAGGCGGTGCCTGTTCAAGCGCAAAGTGCGTCATTTGTGACAGTTTGGCCGGTCAATTGTCTGGTAACGGCCGGTCAATTTTCACAGTCAATCATCGCAGCGGTGAGAGATGATGCTGGCAAGTGCGTATGCCGGTTGATCTGGGCCGGACAGCCTGCTAGGTTGCGCCGCATCGAACGCCGACGGCTGCGGCCTGTCCGTTCATGAAGGAGGGGTGGCCGAGCGGTTTAAGGCGCACGCCTGGAAAGCGTGTTGGGGTGAAAGCCCCTCCGGGGTTCGAATCCCCGTCCCTCCGCCATATTTCTTTCAACCTGGTCATCTAGCAGAAAACCTGCCACGCTGTTTGGCTGGTTTGAGTATGATGCCGACAATAAGATCTGGACATAATAACATCTAGAGATTTGCGCATATCCGTAGGGCGTCGAGAAGCGCACAATGTATGTCGCGGCTGCCGACAACATCACCAATTCGGTACAGATGAAAGCCGTTAGTATCCTTTACTGGTTGCGCACGCCCGTCGCGCATGGCGTCAAGGTCCACGACACCTTCGTTCGCCGCTGCCTCATCCAGTTCGTAGAACAGCTCGTCATTAGGAAGTGTACCCGCCTCAACGACAATATGGTCAAAGGATTGATGTGACAGCTTACCGGTGTGCATGTTCCGGAACGTTGCCGAAATTTTGTTGTCTGCTGTTTCCGCTTTGATCAATTCACTGTCGACCTGCATCACAACGCCCCGTTCATAGAAGCGTTTCATGAACGGGCTCATCTCCAAACGCATTGCCTCCATGCCGATTTTGGCGTCTTGCGTGGTCAGGGTGACATTCGCTCCATGTTCACTCAGATAGTCGGCAGCCGCCATTGCCACATTGCGCCCTGTCTGATCGTGAACCAGAACATCCCCCTCCAGTGATGCCATGCCAGACAGCACATCCCAGCTGCTAAGAAGCGTTGCATTACCATCGACCCAGTCGGTATGGGGGAGCCCGCCAGTTGCAATGATTACGACATCTGGGGCTTCGGCCAGCACGTCCTCTCTGCTCGCCAGTTGATTGAGACGCACAGATACGCCAAGACGCTCACATTCGCGATCAAGCCAGTCTATTATGCCAAGGATATCGCGCCGCCAGCCGAGCTTGCCAGCCAGCTCCACTTGACCGCCAACCTTGTTCGAAGCTTCAAACAGGACCACATCATACCCCCGCTCGCCGCAGATACGCGCAGCCTCCAGACCAGCCGGCCCACCCCCAACAATGACGATTTTCTTCTCCGGATCTGCAGCAGGCTCAATCACCTGTGGCAGTTGTGCCTCGCGGGCTGTCGCGGCATTCTGGATGCAATAGCCGAAATTCGAACAATATGTGGCGCCAACGCAAGTTCGGATGCGATCTTCTTCGCCGCGTTCCAGCTTGGCAACAATATAGGGGTCAGCGATATGGCCTCGGGTCATGCCGACAAGGTCAATCATCCGCTCACCTATCGCAAAGCGTGCCGTAGCAAGATCATTGATCCGTGTGGCATGAAGAATGGGCAAACCGACTTCACGTTTGAAGCGCCCTGCCTGTTCCAGAAAGGGGGACAATGGCGCCGCCATGCCTGGCATATAGCTTGTCAGTCGCGGCAGGCTGTCAATACGTCCTGAAACAAGATTCAGAAAGTCAACCGTGCCATCCTTGTGGAGGCGCGACGCGATTTCGACAGTGTCGTCCTCCGACAGACCGGATGTGTCGTGGTCATGCTCGGTCATGGTCATTCTGACACCAAGCGCGAATTTTGGCCCAACAGCTTCGCGCATCGCTTCGAACACCATGCGACTGAATCGCATCCGGTTGTTAAGGGATCCGCCATAACTGTCGGTGCGCTGGTTGGTCACTGGTGACCAGAACTGGTCCATGAGATGACCTGAGGCTATGATCTCAAGCCCGTCAAGCCCGCCTTCCTTGCAGATTTTGGCGGCATTTGCAAAATCCCGAACAATCCGCAGAATGTCGGCC
>WTJS01000161.1 GCA_011524735.1 Alphaproteobacteria bacterium | reverse complement strand
GCACTGAGGGCGAGGATGAGGTTATTGCAGGCTATGATGAGGTGATGCGCGACTATTACGCAAATCGCAGCAGCAACGCCAAGGTTCAGGGCTGGTCAGAGCAGATGACAGGTTTGTTGAGTAAGGAGAGCCGGCCTCACATGCTTGGCTTTCTTCAAAGCCAGGGTTTCCTCAAGCGCTAATTTGGCCGTCAGCTCTTTCAACACGCTCAATCTCGATTTTCGGGCAGCGATCCATTACCACATCCATGCCGGCACCATCTGCGATGGCAGCGGCTTCGTCGCTGACAATATCCAACTGCAGCCAGAGGGTTTTTGCACCAATAGATACGGCATCCCGTGCTATGTCGGGGCATTGGTCGGCCTGCCGAAATACATCCACCATCTCAACCCGTTCCGGAATTTCCAAAAGGTTTGCATGGACCGTCTCACCGTGAAGTGTCTGGCCAGCCAGGCCGGGGTTCACAGGAATGACGCGAAAGCCTCGATCCTGCATGAATGCCATTACGCGGTTTGATGGACGTGCCGTATTGGCACTGGCACCGACCAATGCAATGACCCTGGTTGTGGCAAGGATGTGGTCGATGGACTCATTGTCAATGCGGCGCATGGCATGTCCGTTTGCTAGTTGTGATCTCAACTGCACAAAGATTGCCATTCTCTGCAGACTGGGTCTACAGTCTCAGAATAATTGAGCCGCGAAGCCTTTTCGCAGGAGTGTCATTTCATGAATGCAGTTGCCGCCGTCAGATCAAAAAGTATTTCGGACATCTATCTTAACATCAGCCATTTTCTGGATCATTTCATCATGCTTGTCTTTGCCAAGGCAGCCTATGACGCCGGTCGACATTTTGGGCTCGGCTATGAAGACATTATTGTCTATGGCGTGGCTGGCTTTGTTCTGTTTGGCGGTATGGCACCGGTGGCGGCACAGCTTGCGGATCGGTATTCCCGATCACTGCTGATGGTGGTTTATCATTTCGGTATTGGCATTGCTGCCATTCTTGCTGGTCTGACCCAGACGGTGTGGCAGCTTGCAGCGGCAATCGGGCTGATTGGGGTGTTCGCAGCCATCTATCATCCTGTTGGCATTGCCATGCTGATTAAGAGCAACAAGGCCATCGGGTTTCGTCTGGGTGTGAATGGTGTGTTCGGCAACATGGGTGTTGCGGCGGCCCCTCTGATTATCGGTCTGCTGTTAACAGTTGGGGATTGGCGGCTGTGCTTTATCGCATCCGGGCTGTTCTGTATTGCGTATGGTGTGGCGTTTATCCTTGGATTGCGGGATGAGGCTGCGCCACAGGCTAAGACAGCAAAAAAAATGGCAACTGGTTTTGCGCCAGGATGGAAAATGGCGCTTGGTGCGATGCTGTTATCAACGGCAAGCGGAGGGTTCATTTTTGGTGCCATGACCTTCGTCGTGCCACGCTATTTTGAAATTTCCCTTCCGGCTATCTCGACCTCAGTGGCGGTGACTGGGTTGCTGGCTGGACTCGTCTATGCCTGTGCCTCTTTCACGCAGATTGGTGTCGGGTGGTTGATTGATCGCGTGCCACCAAAGTGGGTGTTGATGGCGATGGGAGTCGGTCAGGTAATCTTTGTGGCACTGGCATCTCAATATACAGACTATGCGCTGTTTTTTGCGATGCTGATAGCGATGTGCTTTGTGTTTGGACAGATCCCGATCACTGACACCATTCTGTCACGCTATGTTCCTGACGAATGGCGGGCACGTGTGCTGAGTGTGAAGTTCATGGTGAATTTGACTATCGGTGCCACCGTTCTGCCGATCTGTGGCGCCATTCTGCAGGCCGGATATGCAATGGCCGCGCTTTTCAGTCTCATGAGCGGTCTTGCCATCATGGTCGTTCTGGCAGGGGTGATTCTGCCCGTGCAGTCGGATGCTCAGCGCATGGATCGCGTTCCTGCTGAATAGGTAACCGGGCTGCGTTCCGATTTAACGCTGCCCGGGCATCGCATTCCTGTGAGTGGTATGCCTACGGGTGTCGTGGACTTTGAGTGTCTGAAGGCGCATAGTCTGGCCTGTCCCGCAGGCTGCATCACAATATTCGTCTCTCGCAGCCTGACGCAGTCGCTGGAAATTCAAATATGTCGCGAACGCATGATCTGACAACAGGTCCTTTGTCCCAGCATTTTAAGACACTGGCGATCCCAGCCGCCATCGGCATGGTGTTTACCACTCTCTACAATGTGGTGGATGTTTTCTTTGCTGGTTTGATTGGCACGGCTGCCCAGGCCGGCCTTGCGATATCCTTTCAGGCGTTTTTCATTCTCATCACTTTTGGATTTGGATTGTCATCTGCGATGACAGCGTTGGTTGGTAATGCCATTGGCGCTAAAGATGCGGAGGCTGCACGTCTTGTTGCAGCGCGGGGTATTGGCTTTGGTGTGCTGATCTCGCTGGCGCTGATTGTGGTCGGGTGGTTTGTTGGGCCAGAACTGATCAAGCTTGTTTCAACTGAAGGTGAATACCGAGACGCAGGCACCCGCTATTTCCGGGTGCTGCTCCTGTCGGTGCCGGGCTTCGTTTTGGCGTTTGGTATAAATGGCCTGCTGCAGTCGCAGGGTGATTCAGTGTCCATGCAGCGTGGGCAGATAGCGGCTTTCTTTGCCAATATCGTGCTCAACCCGCTTTTGGTGTTTGGTATTCCTGGCATCTGGGACGGCATGGGGTTTGACGGGATTGCTGTCTCTACGGCTCTCAGCCAGACAGGCATCATGGTTTATGTGACCTTCCGCGTTTTTCAGACCGATCTTCTGCGAGATGTTACGAAGTCCTGTTTTGCGCCGGTGATGGACACCTATGGTGCCATCATGAAACAGATGTTGCCGGTCACCATGACTATGTTTGTGATGATGTCTGCAGGATTCATCGTTCAGTATTACCTGAAAAGCTTTGGCACATCGGCAGTGGCTGCCTACGGCGTAGC
>WTJS01000134.1 GCA_011524735.1 Alphaproteobacteria bacterium | reverse complement strand
GTCAGTGACTCTCCTAGAGTCATACAGAGCATGTCTGTGTGCTGGCTTGGGTGAGAAACAAACTGTGAAACAGATGTGCCTGTTGACAGTGACAGGCACTGTCCCAAAATGGCTGTAACGCTTGGGTTTGGTTGGTTATTGGTGCTTGGATAAGGAACTCCTCCTCTCCACCAGCACCATTCTCTCCAGAAATCCGGTTGTCTTTCCGCCTGTATCGCGGGAATGTCTGTTTGCGGCATGCCTCATGCCCAACATCGCAGATATTCAGGACATCCATCATGCCATCATTCATTCCACGCCTGCTTGCCGCGGTCACGATCGCCGCAACAACACCATCAGCCCTAGCCGCGACGCTGACAGTGCAGGTAAACAACATTGAACAGGCCGGCGAAATGCATCTTGCCATCTATGATGATGCAGCAGTGTTCGAGAATGACACAGGCGAAAAGGGCGGCGCGGCGCCCGGCATTATCGACGGCGTGATTGAGGATGTGGCGACGGGGTCAGCGACCTACCAGTTCGAGATTCCTGACGGGACTTACGCCATAGGCATTTTTGTTGATGCAAATTACAACAACAAAATGGACAAGAATTTTCTTGGCATTCCGAAGGAACAATATGGGTTCAGCAACAATGCCAGAGGCACTTTTGGGCCCCCTTCATTTGCCAATGCGTCCTTTTCACTGTCCGGCAACCTTGCCCTGTCAATCGACCTTTAGATCAATGGCGCCCGTAAGATCCTTGCCACATGACACCAGTCGTGCCGATTTGCGCACGCCGAACTGACCCAAGAGACATCCGCCCATGGACACCTCAAAACGCCGCCTGACCAGTATTTTCGAAGTGATCGGGTCGACATTGGCCATCGCCTACGCGCTGCTCGTCGCGTCCAACACCGGCAATGAAGTGCTTGGCTTTGCGCTGCTGCTGATCTCATCCGGTCTTTTTGCCCTGTGGGCTGTTCTGGACAAAAGATGGGCCTTTCTGGCGCTGCAGTTCTTCTATGCCGTATCGGCCGTCATCGGCATTATCCGCTGGTATTGACCCGAACGCATATCGGACAGCCCAGCCCTCAGTAATTTGGAATTTTGCGGCCGTGTGATGCAGCCTCAACAATCGTACTAAGGCGCTTGCTGCGTGTCTCGGGCTTCTTTGCCGATGCCAGCCAGCGCAGGATATTGCGTCGATAGGACGGAGCCGAGGCCCGCCAATGATCAAGACCATCGGCACGCTTTAAATGATGAGTCAGGTCATCCGGGTCTTCCAGGTCATCCACATCCTGACCGGCAAGCCAGGTGCCATTCTGGCGTGCGCGTTCGGCCACTGCCGCGCCGGCAGCCATCATCCGGCCTTCTGCGCATAACCTGTCATATCTGTCACGATAGGATCTGCTCCAGCTCTGCTGCTGACGCTGGCAAATCAGCTGCATCGTACGATCCTGATCCAGCGTATAGCGGCGCCCGTCAATCCAGCCATAGGCGAGCAACGCATCCAGCACCTGATCGCGGCTGACATAGCGGTTCGCATGCGCCTTTTTCCACGTGACCAGAAGATAGGAGTCGGTGGACTGGTGCTGGGCTTCAAGCCAGGCCCAGAGGGCCGATTCAGAGCTCACCTCCACCCTTACCAGATCGGGAATGCTCATGGTGACATTGTCCTTTTGCCTGTCTGACCCAACAGGTGGGCCATGCCATGCAAACAAACAAGCCGCATAGGCGAGAGTGGGAACAATTCAGCCAAAAGGACCGGGACGGAGTTTTGCCTCCGGCTACCCTTGAAAAGACGGACACAGATCCGACATCTGTGTCCATGGGGGATTACGGTTCATGACCACATCAGGAGCGACTGGTGGCCTCTTCCCCTGCCCGCATGACGATCACCCACACCACGATCACCCACATGACGATCACCCGACACCTTGCCATGCCGCTTGCGGTAATGGCCGGCTGCCTCAGCGCAAGCCTTGGCACCAGCATCAGTGCCAGTGCTAGCTTCTTTGATGACCGCAGCGCGCTGATTGCGACCAATCCCGCGCGTCTCAGCTATGGTGTTGCGGTCACGGATGTCGATGGCGACGGGGATCCAGAATTCATCGTCACCGGTTTTGGCTATGCCAATCTGGCCCTAGGTTTGAAGGACGGAAAGCTGGTCAACCAGCTGAGTGACCCGCTGTTTGCGGATGCGCGGCGCAAGACCATTGGCGTTGCCGCATGCGATGTGGATGGTGACGGGGATGAAGAAATCTATTTCCTGAATACAGATACCTATAGCGGCGAAAAGGTGCTTGCTGACAGGCTTCTGGACATCGCCCCAACGCCGGCTGACCTGTTTGAGATAGGGGACAACTGGGTGGCCAAAAACCTCACCGCAGGACGCTCTGTCACCTGTGTCGATCGCGCCGGCAACGGGCGTTATGGCATCTATGTCTCGAATTATGGCGGGCCAAGCCGGTTCTATGAGCTGAAGGGAGGAGCCACCAATTCTGAAATTGTCGATCTGTCCACCCCGCTGGGGCTGGATCAGACAACAGGGGGCCGTGCTGTCGTTTCGGGCCATATCCTGGGTCCCCGCAATGACATTTTCGCCGCGAATGAACGGGGAGCCAATTTCCTCTATCAGAACATAGACGGCAATTTTCTTGACCGGGCCATAGAGCTTGGAGTCGATGACACCATGCAGAATGGCCGTGGCACAGCGCTTGCGGACATCATGTATGACGGGCGTCTCGGCATTATTGTTGGCAACTGGAACGGATTTCACCGCATGTTCGTGCCAACCGAACACAGCTTCACAGATATTGCCACTCCGGAATTTCGGTCTCCATCCATGATCCGTACGGTGATCAGCGCCGATTTTGACAATGACGGGTATGACGAGATCTTCCTGAATAATATTGGCCAGCCCAACGCCATGTTCCGGGTGCGTGATGGGGGCGTCCTGGAACCAATCGC
>WTJS01000074.1 GCA_011524735.1 Alphaproteobacteria bacterium | reverse complement strand
TATCTGACGCAGACTATTCATGGCGGGCGTTACATTATTCGGGTGTCGGTGGGTGCCACCATGACAACGCATGATGATATTGCCATTGCCTATGATCGCATTGTCGATCTGGCTACGCCGCTTCTGGCTGAGACTGGCTGAGACTGGCTGAGGCTGGCTGGCGACTTCTGAAGTTTGCGCATGAAAAAGGCCGGACGGTAAAGCAAAGAAATCCGTCCGGCCTTCAGTGTCTGGTCAACCCATTTCGGTGCGCTACTCCCCCAAGCCCGCTGCCGAAGATATGGGGATGGTTGACCAAACGGGAGGTTTATTCAGCGGCGATCGATTGCTCGTTGCTCGTGAACTGGTCTTCTTCGGTCGAATCGGCCAACGCTGTGGTCGCTGATTGACCGCCCTTGACGGCAACCGAAATGGCATCGAACCAGCCGGCCCCAACTTCGCGCTGGTGGCGGGTTGCTGTGTAGCCGTCGGCCTCAGCAGCGAACTCGGCATTCTGAAGCTCGCAATAGGCCTCCATGCCGCGGTCACGATAGCCGCTTGCCAGCTGGAACATGGAGTAGTTCAGGGAATGGAAGCCAGCCAGTGTGATGAACTGGAACTTGTAGCCCATCGCGCCGATCTCACGCTGGAAGCGGGCGATATCCTCTGGTGACAGCTTGGCCGACCAGTTGAAGCTTGGCGAGCAGTTGTAGGCCAGCATCTGGTTTGGATGTTCCTTGCGGATTTCCTCAGCGAAGCGAGCGGCCTGCTCAAGATTTGGCGTGGAAGTCTCCATCCACAGCAGATCCGCATATTCGGAGAACGCTTTACCGCGGATGACGCAGCGCTCGAACGCTGTTTCCGGATCAAGACGATAAAAGCCTTCTTCGGTGCGCTCGCCCGTCAGGAACGGACGGTCACGCTCGTCAACATCGGAGGTGATCAGCTTGGCGCTTTCGGCGTCTGTGCGGGCCACGATCAGGGTTGGCACGCCGGCGGTGTCAGCGGCAAGACGGGCCGCATTCAGATTGGCGATATGCTGCTGAACTGGGATCAGAACCTTGCCGCCCATATGACCGCACTTTTTCTCGGAGGCCAGCTGGTCTTCAAAATGGACGCCAGCAACACCGGCTTCAATATAGTTGCGGGTCAGCTCAAACGCGTTGAGTGCGCCGCCAAATCCAGCTTCGGCATCGGCAACAATCGGGGCGAACCAGTCAGTGTCACCATTGCCTTCCAGGGTTTGAATCTGGTCTGCTCGCTGCAGGGTCCGGTTGATCTTGCGCGCAAGCTCAGGACCCGAATTGGCCGGATAGAGCGATTGATCAGGGAACATGGCGCCGGCGGTGTTGGCATCGGCAGCCACCTGCCAGCCTGACAGATAGATGGCCTTCAGACCTGCGCGAACCATCTGCATGGCCTGGTTGCCGGTCATCGCGCCAAGGGAATGGACGTAGTCCTCGGTGTGGAGCATGTCCCACAGCTTGTTTGCGCCGCGCCGCGCCAATGTATGTTCAATCGGCACCGAACCGGCGAGGCGGGTGACGTCAGACATGGCGTAGTCGCGCTTGGTGTTGTCAAAGCGGCCGGCCACTGCGCCGGTATGGGCTTCAAATTGGGCTTGGGTCTTTGCATCGCTCATGGTGTCTGTCTCCTCTGGGTTTGATGCCGTGCAATAAGGGGCTGAAACTCAACTGCGACAATCCGTACCGGAGACAGGTCAGGCTGGCGAGGAAAAAAGAGAAAATGTGAAAATAGTAAAATCTTTACATTTACTCTTTACAACTTTACTTTGTGACCGGTTTTGCAAGCCGCTTTCATGGGGCGGGTTCTGGAGGTTGTCGTCATGCAGGAGAAGATTCTGGTTGGACATAAGCTGCGTCGCTTTCGGCAGTCTGCTGGCATGTCCCAGACGGCTATGGCGGAAGCGCTGGATATCAGCCCGTCCTACCTCAATCTTCTGGAGCATAATCAGCGCCCGCTGACTGTCAGCCTGCTGCTGCGGCTTGGGAACAGCTTTGATATTGATCTGAAGAGTTTTGCTGAGGATGACAGCCCGGCCTTAATGGCCGATCTTGCCGAGGTGTTCGCCGATCCGCTGCTGAGTGCCGAGCGCGTATCACGGCGCGAGTTGCAGGACCTTGTTGCGGCGGCACCAACCGCGGCGCGGGGCATGCTCAGTCTGTTTCAGGCCTACCGGAAAGTACGGGATGAGCTAGAAGTCGCCGCCGGTCATGGGCGTGATGGCGGGGATCTGAACAATCCGGTTGAACATGTTCGCACCATCCTGCAGCAGGAAAACAACTATTTCGTCGAAATCGAAGAGAGTGCAGAGACGTTCCGCCATGACGTTCTGGGAGGTCATCAGGATCGAAGTGATGCCTTGCTTGAAGCACTTATTGCGCACACGGCCGAGGAACGCGGTCTGCGCGTGCGCGTCATTCCCGCCTCTGTCATGGGTCGTCAGCTGCGCCGCTATGATCACCACCGCCGCGAAATTCTGTTGAGTGAAGCATTGCGCCGACCACAGCGGGTCTTTCATCTTCTGGTTCAGCTTGGGCTGATCGGGCAGGCAGATGTCATGGATGAACTGTGTGACCGGCAGGGGCTGGACGAAGATGGGGCGCGGTCATTGTTCCGCACAACGCTTGCCGGATATTTTGCCGCCGCGGTGATGATGCCCTATGACGCTTTCCTGACATCGGCAAAGGAACTGCGTCACGATCTTGATCTGCTTGGACGTCGGTTCGGCGCCAGTTTCGAGCAGGTCTGTCATCGCCTGACCAGCCTGAATGCGCCAAGTAACAGAGGCATTCCGTTTTTCTTCATTCGCGTGGATGATGCTGGCAATATTTCCAAACGGCTTGCAGCCGGTGGCATGCAGTTCGCCCGTAATGGTGGTACCTGTCCGCGATGGGATATTCACAAGGCCTTTCGCACCCCCGACAGGATGCGCTTTCAGGCGGCAGAGCTACCCAATGGCCAGAAATTCTTTACGATTGCACGCACTGTACCGCGCCTCTGGGCACCGCCAGGCGAAGAGGCGCCAGAATTCGCTGTCGCGCTGGGATGTGAAATCCATCATGCGCGTGATCTTATCTATGCCGATGAATTTGAAGATATGAAACGGCGCCAGCATGATCCGATTGGCATTGGCTGCACGGTCTGTGAACGGATGGATTGTACGCAGCGCGCCCATCCGCCAGTCGGGCATGAGGTCCGATTTGACGGGCATTCGCGCCGTCTTGGTCTTTACGATCTCGATGCCTGATAAGACGTAACTGACACCTGGTTCTTTTAACAAGCTGCACCAAAAGGCTTGTCGAGGATAGTGGCTGTGTCGTTTGCCAGTCACAAGGGTGTCGCTCAGGGTGTCGCTCAGGGTGTCGCTCAGGGTGTCGGAGGAGAGCTGTAATTTTCTTTCAAAATGCGCCTTGTGGGTGGTCTTGAAATAAAATTACCCTGTCTTCTGGGCAATTTGCCTTGCTGTCTCGATCTGCTATTGTGCCGCGAACGAAGCCACTGCCGCCCGGTTGGGCAGGCACGACAATTGGTGGTGCTTGCCGGCCAATTGATATGTCCGGAGCGCAAGGCCTGGCTTGATGCGGAGGCAGGATGCCATGGCAACCGACACAGACAAGACATTCAGAACACCTGAATCGGCTGCCGGGCATGCTGAGGTCAGTGAGTCACAGGACCGCCGTGACGAAGGTGACCGGCTGGCGTCGCTCTATGGTCTGACGCCCAAGGTTGAAAGTGCCATTTCGGCTGCGATTGAGGCTGGGGCAGGGCAGCGGGCCCGCGCCCTTGTTGCCCCCCTGCACCCGGCTGATCAGGCTGATCTTCTGGAACGTCTGCCGCGTACCCGTGCGGCTGAGCTTGTGCGCATGCTTGGTGATGGGCTTGATGCGGAAACGCTGGCCTATCTTGATGAGAATACGCGGGATGAAATTGTTGACGTGATGGGTATGGCAGCCCTTGCCCGCCAGCTTCCTGAGCTGGACACGGATGATGCCGTCAACATCATCGAAGAGCTGGAGCAGGACGAGATTGATGATGTTCTGGCGGCGCTTCCTGCCGAAGACCGGGTTCTGGTTGAAGAGGGGCTGTCCTATCCCGAAGATTCCGCCGGCCGGATGATGCAGCGCGAGCTTGTGACGGTGCCCTCTTTCTGGACAGTTGGCCAGACGATCGATTTCCTGCGAAGTTCAACCTTCGGAGATGCTGAATTCTATCAGATTTTTGTCGTTGATCCGGCGCGCCATCCGATTGGCGAGGTTGGGCTTGGCAAGCTGCTCTGTACGCCGCGGCCGCGCCGCATATCGGAAATCATGGAAGGGGATTTTCGCAAAATTCCGGCCGACATGGATCAGGAGGAGGTGTCCATCCTGTTCCGCCGGTATGGCATGGTCAGTGCGCCTGTGGTGGATGTGGACGAACGGCTGATCGGGATGATCACCATTGATGATGTTATCGACGTGATTGATGAAGAGGCGGAAGAGGATCTGATGGCGCTTGCCGGCGTTGGTGACACGAATGTCAGGTCCAGCCTGTGGGAGACCATTCGCGGACGCACCTCATGGCTGCTGATCAACCTTCTGACAGCGGTGGTTGCATCGGCGGTCATCGGACTGTTCGATGCCACTATTGAAAGGCTTGTGGCGCTTGCGGTGCTGATGCCGATTGTTGCCTCAATGGGGGGCAATGCCGGCACACAGACAGTGACCGTGGCGGTGCGGGCACTGGCTTTGCGCCAGCTTGACCGGGATGCCGCGACCAGCTTTGTGGGACGGGAACTTGCTGTTGCCTGCCTGAACGGCATCGTCTTTGCGGTACTGGCTGCCAGCCTGTCATATCTGTGGTTTGGTGACCGGGACATCGCAGCGGTCATGGCTGTGGCGATGTTTGCCAATCTGGTGGTGGCGGGCCTCAGCGGAACGCTGGTGCCCCTTGGTCTGGTAAGGGCCGGGGTGGATCCGGCCGTGGCCTCCAGCGTCTTCATCACCACAATTACCGATGTTGTCGGGTTTTTTGTGTTCCTTGGTCTTGCCGCGCTCTACCTGATGTAACCATATCTATGGTCACATGGATCGGGTCGGTGTTCTACCGGTCCGGGATAGAGTGAAAGTTGCAGGCGATGACGGTTCATTTGAAAAAGCTATCTGTTGGATCGGAATCCCTTGCCAGTATGCGGCAATGGCAGGCTGCCCGCCGCGAAGCTGGGTTTGAATTGATGCACATCACCCGCAACACACCGCGCCGTGCTGAAGAGGTGTTGGCTGGCGGATCAATCTACTGGGTGATCAAGGGTGTCATGTGCGCGCGTCAGCCCATCATCGAATTGCGCAGCATGCAGCGTGCCGATGGCAAGCCTGCCTGCGGCATTGTCCTCGCACCAGAAATCATTCCGGTTGAGTCACGGCGGGTGAGAATTTTTCAGGGATGGCGTTATCTGGAGGCCAAGGACGCCCCGGCGGATATTCCGGTCAGCGCAGATGGGGATGCCACCATGCCTGCTGACATGGTGGCGGAACTTCGAGATCTGGGGTTGCTGTAACGCGCGAAGGGCACGGCAACGATCTGGTGGTGATGGTCTCGATCAGGATTCGCGGGCGAAGGTCACGGCGAACATTGGGTTGCCATCAAACAGGACTTCACGCTTGGGTCCGTCCATTTTTTCAAAACGCTGCATGCTGATGGGGCCGACCATACGATAGCCGTCTCCAGCAAGGTTGCGGCGGTGAAATTCAAGCGCGGCAGCTTCGAAACTTTCGGCGATGATGGTGATGCGGTCTTCGTCGGTCATGTCGGTAACACCCTGATGGACAGTTGATCAAAAGGTGGGGGAGTTATGTCTGTATGGCAGGGTGCGACCCTTTTGTCAGGTGCTTTATTTTGGGATGCTCATGCGGCTAGTTCGCTTTTCGCCACTCCCATGGCGGGTCAAACTTACCCTGCCACATACCGGCCCCCGCCTTTTCGGCTGCCTGTTCTGCTGCAATGTAATCGCTGGCATGCCGCCGATAAGCCAGTGCTAGACCGCGCCTGACAAGGGCTGCTGCAATGTCGGTGTCACCTGCCATGCACCGCATCACCAGCCGACCGTACCGGTCAACATCCAGCAGGTCGCACTGCAGATTTGGGGCGTTTGATACGATTTCCGTCATCGCTGTCCGTGCCGCCTTGCCACAGGCCCAGGATGCACCGCGACCATCTACACAGCTCTGGCGCATTTCAGGCGCATCAATACCGTGGACCCTGATCCGCAGGTCGCCGCTGCGCAGCGAATCACCATCGATGACACGGGTGACCGTAACCGTGCCCCCAAGATCAAACGGGGGCTGGTCATCTGCCAGGGCGATACTGAAAAGGCCATTGGCAGTGATCAGACCCGCACACAGAAGCGCAGGCAAAGCTATGGATCTGGGGACATGTCTGTTCATAAGAAATTACTAATCTAATGGCAGCAGCGCTTCCACTAAGAAAAGCGAGCCAGTCAGCAGACCAAATGCACGCCATTTTCGCGTCCTGCTGATGGACGGTCCTGACGGGTGATTGCCGGACAGAATGTCATCTGCTGAAGGTTAAGTTTGGCTATAGTTGAGGTTCGGCTGTGTATGCGGCTGTGCATGCGGCCGTGCAGAAGTGAGAAAAGCGATGAAGCCCGGGTTTGTTGCCATACCAAGTGAGGATGCCGTGCGGTTCTGGCGCGGTGGCGTAGATGCCTATGGCCGGCTTCCGGAACATGCCATTTCTGACGGTGGTGGCGTGCCCTGTCGCCACTGCCTGAAGATGGTGCAGGCTGGTGACGCTTATCTGATCCTGGCCTATCGCCCCTTTGCCGGGGTGAACCCCTATACCGAGACGGGCCCAATCTTCCTTCACGCATCGCGCTGCCAGCGGGCTGTCATGCAGGAAGAGCTTCCTGAAATTCTGGATAGCGAGCGCTATCTTCTACGCGGCTATAGCGGCGCCGAACGGATCATTGAAGGCACTGGTGGTGTGGTCGCAAGATCAGAGATCAGTGGCCGCGCGGCCTATCTTCTGGGGAATCCGAACGTGGCGTTTGTCGATGTCAGGTCAGCGGCCAATAACTGTTTCCAATGCCGCATTGTCCGTCTGGATCAGGTTTCCGAGCGCATCACATAGGGATTGTCGTAGAACGGATCGTCTTCTTCCTCGATCTCGTCCGCCCCTGGCACCCATTCGGTTTCCGGGTTCAGTGTCGCCACAACCGCGCTTGATGTTTCCGGAATGGCAACAAATGTACCCTGTGCCTCGTTCGGTACGGCCGCACGTCTGGTCATCCGGAACAGCACAACGGCGACAATCAGGCACTGCAGACCTGCAATGACGGGAAAGAAACTACCAACGCCAAACACTTCAATCACACCCGCGGCAAGCGGCGATCCAAAGACTGCGCCAGCGCCATTGACCATGACCAGTCCAGAGGCTGCGGCCACCATCTGGCTCGGCGTCAGAAAGTCATTGCCATGGGCGATGCACAGCGAATAGAGCGGGAACAGTGATCCCCCATAGATCACCATGCAGATCAGCAGCAGGGCAAATTCTGTTCGCCCAAAAAGGGTGGCAAATGCGGCGGCCACGCCGCCCATCGCCGCAACGCCCAGAATCACAAGGCGACGGTCAAAAGTGTCTGAAAGCCTGCCAATGGGAAATTGCAGCAGCATGCCGCCAACAATCGGGGCTGTCATGAAATAGCCAACTTCGCCTGTATCCATGCCAATCGACAGGCCGTAAACCGCGCCCATACCAAACACCATCGACACGGCAACCCCGTTCAGGCCAAGCCCGATCACCGCAAGCGGTGAAACCTGCACCAGACGCCGGATGCTCATCCGCTCTGGCTCTTCAAAGCTGGGGGCTGAACCAGCTGTCAGCAGAATGGGAACAACCGCGATTGACACCATCACCGATGCGAGCAGGAACAGGATGATCGTATCCTTGCCTCCGGCCGAGATCATCATCTGACCAATGGCCATGCCACCCATTGACACAATCATGTAGAGCGAGAGCATCTGGCCGCGCGTTTCATTGGTCGATTTGTCGTTCAGCCAGCTTTCACAGACGATATACATCCCAGCAAAGCTGAAACCGGTCAGCAGCCGCATCAATGCCCAGACATAGGGAAGTTCAAGCGCTGCGATCACCAGAACGGCAGCTGACGCCAGGGCTGACATCGCCCCGAACACGCGCACATGCCCGACATTGTTCAAGAGCTTTGGTACCAGCAGTGATCCGCAGAAAATGCCAAGGAAGTACCCAGCCATGACAAAGCCTGTTGTCAGGTTGGAAAAGCCGGCTTCCTTGGCTTCTGTGCCAAGCAGAACGACCTGTAGCCCGTTGCCAGCCATAATCAGCAACAGGCCAAAAAACAGAGTCCATGAAGCCGCAGCGGATCTCAGCATCGCCGGTCTACAGGTCCTAAAAGGGGCGCTGGAAGTGTGGGTGATCCACGCTCCGGTTGCCCGGGTCAAAATTGTGTTGGAGTAACAGTTTGCAGACGTGTCTGCATTTGCTCTGATAGGGGCGATAACCGGCCCGCGTCTGTCCAGAAATTTCCGAATTCAGGTCGTTTTAGCGATAGTGATACGATTTTTGGCCGCCGGACGGCTCCTTAGCTCGGCAAAGCCGCTGATTTTACGACGGAAACAGCCTGTCAAAGATCTGGTCCACGGCGCTGCGAAGGCCGGCCAGCTGCCCGTTCAGGCTGGCAATGTCCGGGCAGTCACAGCTTGCTAGAATGAACTGGATGGCTGGCGGTGCCAGCGCATCACTCTGCTGGCCCGCTGTTCCCATGACCAGCCGCAGGGCGTGGGTCAGATTGCCAAACATCGCATGCGCCGTTTCCAGCGCGACGGCGTCTTCATCAGACAGGAGTTCGGCTGACGCCAGGCGCTCCAGAATGTCGCCGACCGGCATCGCCGGATCAGGTATGAGCTCGGCATGCACAAGGCGAAGCCCCTGAACCAACAGGTCAAGTTCTGCAATGCCGCCTGGTTGTTTTCGAAGCTGCCATTCTGGTGCAGCGCCATAGGTTGTGCGCAGTCGTCGCCGCATATCCTGAAGAGCAGTCGCAGTTTCCGCCTGTGTGGCAGGCCGGGCAATGATATCGGCAATGGTTTGGGTAACCGGATTGCTGCCATCGCCTGCTGCTGTGACGCAGCGTGCCTTGGCAAGGGCGAGCCGTTCCCACAGCCAGGCTTCTGCCCGGTAATAATCCTCAAGCCGGGCCAGCGAGGGCGCAAGCGGCCCTTTATCGCCATCTGGACGAAGCCGCAGATCCACCGTGAACAGCTGCCCTTCACCGGTGGCCCCGCCAAGCCAGCTTGTCAGCGTCTGGGCCATGCGCATGAAATAGGGGCCTGCAGCCAGCGACCTGCTGCCATCTGAACGCACATCATCCTGACCGTCCCCCGCGCCATGCCAAAGATAGATCAGGTCAATGTCAGATGTGGCCGTCATGTCACGGATTCCCAGCCGCCCAAGGGCAAGCACATCAAAACCACCTTCAATGCGGCCATGTCGACGTTCCATGTCGGCGCGGGCCAGATCGCGGATCACCCGGATGACGGCATCGGCTGTGTCCGCAAGCGCGTGGCCGGCCATCTGGCGGCTGGCAATCTGGCTCAGCATCTGAACTTCGATACGGAACCGTCGCTCACGCGTCATGCGGGTAATGGTGTCGAGTGCCATTTCTGTTGGCTGTTCATCAATGGCGTTTCTCAGGGCAGTTTCAAATCCGTCTGCGTCCGGAAGCGGGGCGAAGAATTCGTCAAACAGAACCAGGTCAAACAGCATTGGGTGACGGCGTAGCTGGTTTGCAAGGCGCGGCGACAGCACGAGAATGTCACATAGCAGGCGAGTCAGATCGCGATTGTGGTCAAGCAGCGAGAAGATCTGCACGCTTGCTGGCAATCCTTCGACAAATCCGGCAAAGCTGACAAAGGCGGTGTCCGGATCGTCGGCGGTGGCCAGCTGCTGAATGATATCGGGCATGATTCGGGTCAGCAGGCTGCGGGCTCGTTCCCCTCTTGTTGTTGGAATGCGGCCGGCCATCCATCCGGATAGCACCCCGGCGATGTCGTCCGGGCGGGCAAACCCCATGCTGCCCACCCATGATGACACCGCGTCACTGTCATCAAATAACGGGGCGTTTGGCGTGTCTGCCGGGTCTTGCTCTTCGTCAAACAGCCTGTGAAGGCAGTTCTGTCCAACAAGGTTCAGCGTTTCGGACAGCGCGTCCAGAAAGCTGTCACTCTGGTCATGCCCCAAGAACCGGGCAAAGTCGGCCAGGTCGGATTCGCCGCGTGGCAGAGAATGTGTTTGCCCGTCAGCCAGCATCTGTAGCCGGTGTTCTGCCCTTCGCAAAAGGTGATAGAGGCTGCCAAGCATGCCGGCCTGATCGTCTGTAATCCAGCCAGTCCGGGCGAGCTCCTGAAGGGCGGGCAGGGTGCTGCGCTTGCGGGTTTCTGGGGCCCGTCCCCCTGCTACAAGCTGCAGCACATGGGTCAGGAATTCGATGCTGCGAATGCCGTTGGGGCCCGTCTTGAGATTGAATCCAGTCCACCCCGGTGCCGCAACCTGTCGGCGCAGCATTGTCTTCATGTCATCCATGACTGTGTAGTCAAGGGTTCGGCGCCAGATGAAGGGCTGGATGTCGTCAAGAAACTGCTGTCCCAGCCCAAGGTCGCCGGCGACTGGCCGTGCGCGGATGAACGCGGCGCGCTCCCAGGTTCGGGCGATGGATTCATAATAGCCGATGGCAGCCTCGCGCTGAATGCTGACGGCGGTGGCGCCTGGATCTGGCCGCAGCCGCAGATCGATGCGCCAGCCAATACCATTTGCAGTTTGGTGTCCCAGCAGGCGCACCAGTGCGCGCGTCATCTCGACATAGAATTGCTGGCTCCTGTCCGGCGTGGTCAGTGGCGTGGCCTGCGGATCGTGAAGGAGGATGAGATCGAGATCGGACGAATAGTTCAATTCCCCGGCGCCAAGCTTGCCAAGCGCAAGTATAGTCCAGCCGCACCCGGCAAGGCCTGGCCAGCCGGGGGTTAGTGACGTGACCTGGCCGCGCCGTTCTGCCTGTTGGAACAGATAGGCGACCGCCGCATCAAGCGCGGCGTCGGCCGCCTTGCTCATCCATTCCATCTGCGTTTCGACATCGGCCATTTCGCAAATGTCTGACAGGATGACGGCAAGCCCACTCCGCTGACGCAGGCGGCGGATGGCAGCCATGAAACCAGCTTCCTCCAGATCTGCCGATACGGCGTCGCGAAGCTCCTGAATGGCCGTGGTGACGACATGTTCTGCCTGGCCGCCCAGAATAAGAGGGGCGGCATCTGAATGGGCCTTCAGCAGGGTCTGAAAATGTCGTGAATGGGCAAGCGCAGCTGCCAGCGAATCACGGCTGATCGGGGTTGTGCTGTCTGTGGCACAAGCCTGCAGAATCGTGTCAGCCCACAGCAGGAGATCAGGCAGGATGCCGCCATGCCCGTCTGTGGCAAGCGGTGGTCCATTGATCAGCTTTGGAATTGGCAGGTTGGTCATGGGGATGAGTCTACTCCACCCTGTCGCGCCGTCCAGTGGAATGCGGTTGGGGTGTGATCTTGAAATTACCCAAGCGGTGGGGCCAGCATTATGCTATTCCAGTCAGGGTTACAGATTTCAGATCGGAATTCATCATGGCCAGAAAGCCGGCAGGCCACTCGCCAAATCGCGGATCGTCGGGGCGCAGCTATCGCAACGATACCGGGCTGACGCGCCAGCCCAAGAAGATGCGGGGCCGCAAACCGTCCTCACAGCGCTGGCTGACACGGCAGTTGAATGACCCGTTTGTCGCCGAAGCCAAGGCCAAGGGGTATCGGTCACGCGCTGCGCTGAAGCTGGAACAGATGGATGACCGGTACAAGCTCCTGCGCCCTGGCATGTCAGTTGTCGATCTTGGCTGTGCGCCCGGGGGCTGGCTTCAGGTGGTGGCGGATCGCACCCGTCTTGGATCGGGGCCAGCCAAGCTTGTCGGTATCGATCTTCTGGAAACGGATGTGCTGACA
>WTJS01000139.1 GCA_011524735.1 Alphaproteobacteria bacterium | reverse complement strand
GTCGCGGCTGATCCTGTCACCAGTAGCGACAGTTGTGTCATCTGACAGCATTGTAGCCACAAGCTGCAATCCAAAGTCATCAGCAACAGCAAATGCGTTACCAGAAGGTAAGGCCAGACGGATGAGCTTACCGCCAAGTTCTTCAGTAACTGAAAACACCGATGCATCTTCTTCGATGATCATCATCGTGCCTGCACGAACGGCTCGGCCGCGTGCAATCGCTGCTTCCTGCCCACCGATAGCCGTTTCATATGCCGCACTGCATACATATGTGGTGGTCTTTGCATCACCACCCGCGTCCGTTTCAGCCGGGGTCACATTCAGCAGTCTTTCACGCAGAACAGACGCCAATCTGTCTGCAGCGCCAAAGTTTTCATTTTCAAGGCGGATTGTGCTCATTGTCTTTTGCCTCAAGCGGATTTTTCTCTCCAACAGACAAGGCAAGAACCCTGCCAAGTAGCAGCTGAAACAGGAAATTTTTGCGCACAATCTTCAAAAAGATATATTTTTTAATGAGTTACAGAATTTATCTTCTGGTAACAGCAGATGCTGGGGTGCCCCACACCCCTATCATGAGCTCCTGGATTGGTAATAGTAGATGAGATCACCACCCTCAGGGCGGCCTGTTCTTACCAAAATTTTGACAAGTAGCAGGCCACTTCTGTACGTTAAGACAAAATATTGACGCCTATCGATTGGTCCCATTTTTTGGTGGTTTTAGACATGGACAGCGCGATAGACGATATCATCGTCGGACAGTCAGCCGCAGTTAAGGAAATGAAAAAGCTCATTGAGGTTGTGGCTTCAAGCCCAACCAGTGTGCTGGTCCTTGGCGAGACAGGCAGCGGCAAAGAGCTTGTTGCTCAGGCCATTCATGCTGCATCCGGCCGGTCTGGCCGACTCATCTCAGTCAACTGTGCCGCGATACCTGGCGAACTGCTGGAATCGGAACTGTTCGGTCATGAAAAGGGATCTTTCACCGGTGCCGACAAGGCCCGTGAAGGGCGAGTAGAGCTTGCGCATGGCGGCACGCTGTTTCTAGACGAGATCGGCGACATGCCGCTGGCACTCCAGTCTAAGCTGTTGCGCGTGCTTGAGAGCCGGACTGTTCAACGGGTGGGCGGCAACACCGAGATTGATGTTGATTTCAGGCTGGTATGTGCCACACACCAGAATATGCAGGCCCGGGTGGATGAAGGTAGTTTCCGAGCCGATTTATTTTACCGCATCAATGTGTTTCCAATACAGGTTCCAACACTTGCAGAGCGCCACGTGGATGTCCCGCTTATCACGAATACGATCCTGGCGCAGTTGACTGCGGTAGGTGGAGGTGATCGGCCAAGCCTAGAGGAAAGCGCCATGACGGAATTGTCACGCTATCCATGGCCAGGAAATGTTCGTGAGCTACGGAACGTCCTGGAGCGGGCCATGGTCATGTTCCCTGGACAGGCCATCACATCCACACATGTGCGCGAGAACCTGTTGCGCATGAAAGCACCAAACCATGATGAGGAAATGGATGCTTTGTGGGAAGCCTCGCAGGACCTAAGCGGTGTTGATCTGATCGCCGACAAAGCTGAGGCGCCGCTTCCGCACCCGTCACATTATGCAGATTGGTTCAGTTACTTTGACGGCATTGATATGCGCAGGCATCTGCGCGATATCGAAGTGGTGTTGATTGAAGCTGCACTGGCCCACTCAAACGGCATGGTGAGCCAGGCCGCAGAGTTGCTGAAACTGCGACGCACCACACTTATCGAAAAGATGAAGAAGCTGATGATTGAGCGGCCGGGCTCCAATGACGATACCAACACGGCCTCTGGTTAAATCAACCAAAGCACTTCACGAGATACGATTTGGGGAAACGGGCGAATATCACCCGCGATGCTGGCGATAGCCATTCAGACCACGAAGCTGATGGCCAGCCTTGCGCCGCACATTCCCATATTCGGCGCTCAATTGTGTAATCGCGCGGGCATTGTCCGCAGCACATCGTTCCAGAGCTTCAAAGAACACCTTGTCTCCGTCAGGGACAGTCGCCACCGCAAACTCATGCAACATCTGCTGACGGGCAGCGTCAATCCGCATTGCACGTTCGAAATCATGTTTCGCAAGAGCTTGTTCGATGTGCGCGTTCAGCGCGTTGAACTCCTTAATGAAGTCTTGCTTAGACATGGCGCTGCCATCAACCATGATACCACTCATTTTGCGACCTGCCCTTCAATTTGCTGCCAAGCATCGCGGATATTCTCAAGTGCGTCGATCGCCGCGACTGTACCAGCGACGTCGCGCGTACGCATCGTACTCAACAGCTGCTGCCGGGCGTATTCATAGAGACGGAAGAGGTTCTCGGCGATTTCACCACCCTGTTCAAAATTCAGGCTGGATTGCAGCCCATAGAGGATCGTCAGGGAACGTGAGAAATGTGTGTTGGTTTCCTCGGTTGTTTCTTCTGACTGTTCGAGCTGCGTAAGGAACTGACGCATGCTGCGTAACAATTCATCAAACAGGACAGCAATTAATGCGTGCGGGTTGTCTGACTCTGCCGCGGCCTGACGGTCGGCATTCTGATATGCCTGCATCATCTTTCTGTTGGTCATTAAAATCCTGCCCCTTGTTTGACCCGTGCTGCAGAAGATCGTTTTAACGATACAGGAGCAGCTCCTCTTACTCTATTGGACGAACACCAACCAATGTGGTATCGTTATTGCATGTCCATATCGTTCACACCCACAGCATCCCCCGCCGCTGGCGCACCTGTGCCAGGCGGTTATGGAATGCAACCTACGACGGTTGGTGCAATCTCTGTGCCAAATGGGCGCCAGACCAATGTGGGGTTGATGCCTGTAGCTACAGCCGATAGATCCATTCAAGACTATCAACGACGCGCTGCGACAATTGTTAGTCCGCGATTAGCACCTTCTGCTGTTCCTGCAGAACAGGCGCTTCAGGCACGGAGCCTGG
>WTJS01000218.1 GCA_011524735.1 Alphaproteobacteria bacterium | reverse complement strand
TGCGATTGATGTGGGGGCGATGACGCCTCTGTTGTGGGGCTTTGAAGAGCGCGAAGAGCTCATGGGGTTCTATGAGCGTGCCTGCGGTGCGCGACTGCACGCTGCCTATTTCCGTCCTGGCGGTGTGCATCAGGACCTTCCTGACGGTCTTCTGGATGAGATTGCAGATTGGGCAGACAAATTCCCAGCTTTCATCTCTGATCTGGAAACATTGCTGACCGACAACCGCATCTTTAAGCAGCGTACCGTTGATATTGGTGTGATTTCAGAGGAACAGGCGCTTGATCTTGGGATGTCTGGTCCATGCCTGCGCGGTAGTGGTGTTGCCTGGGACCTTCGCAAGGCACAGCCCTATGATGCCTACGCCGAGATGGATTTTGACATTCCTGTTGGCAAGACAGGTGACTGCTATGCGCGGTATCTGGTGCGGGTCGAAGAAATGCGGCAGTCGCTGAAGATCATCAAACAGTGCATCGACAACATGCCTGATGGTCCGGTTCTAGCCGAGAACAATAAAGTGACACCGCCAAAACGGGGTGAAATGAAGCAGTCGATGGAAGCGCTGATCCATCACTTTAAGCTCTACACCGAAGGGTTTCATGTGCCTGAGGGGGAGAGCTATACCGCCGTTGAGGCGCCGAAGGGTGAATTCGGTGTCTATGTTGTGGCAGATGGTTCGAACAAGCCGTATCGCTGCAAAATTCGAGCGCCGGGGTTCTATTTTATGGCTGCCGTTGACGAGTTGTCGCGCGGCCACATGCTTGCAGATTCGGTGGCCATTATCGGATCGCTCGACATCGTTTTTGGTGAGATTGACAGATGAGCATTGATGCCCGCATTGCGGATGAGCAGCCTGAGAGCTTTGCGTTCACGAAAGAGAACGAGGCCGAGATCAAGCGCATCATCGCAAAATATCCAAAAGGTCGCCAGGCCAGTGCAGTGATGCCGCTTCTTGATCTTGCGCAACGCCAGCATGACAACTGGATTCCCATGAAGGCCATTGAGCTGATTGCTGAGAAGCTCGATATGGCTGAGATCCGGGTGCTTGAAGTTGCGACCTTCTACACGATGTTCAATCTCAAGCCGGTCGGAAAGTATTTCCTGCAGGCCTGTACAACGACACCATGCTGGCTTCGCGGGTCAGACATGATGATGCGCTGCATCAAAGATCGCTACGGCATCTCATCAGGGGAAACCTCTGCATGTGGACGGTTCACTCTGCTGGAAGTTGAATGTCTTGGTGCCTGTGTGAACGCACCAATCCTGCAAGTGAATGATGATTTCTACGAAGATCTTGATTACGCCAGCACCGGCGCGCTTTTGGATTCACTGGAAGCTGATGCACCGCTGCCGGTCGGGTCTGTGACAGGAAGATCAGGGTCTGAGGCAGATGGTGGTGCCACCAGTCTTGTTGAGCTGAAACCTGCGGGTGCGGGAGAGTAAGAATGCTGAGAGATGAAGATCGCATTTTCACCAATCTCTATGGCTGGGCTGACTCCGGTCTTGCCGGTGCCAAGTCACGTGGCGACTGGGACGGGACAGCCAATCTGATCAAACTTGGTCACGACGAGATCATCGAGCGCATCAAGGCTTCGGGTCTGCGTGGTCGCGGCGGTGCCGGGTTTCCAACTGGTCTGAAATGGTCGTTCATGCCCAAGGAGGTTGGTGCTCGTCCGCACTATCTGGTGGTAAACGCCGATGAGTCTGAGCCAGGTACATGCAAGGACCGCGATATCATCCGCCATGAGCCACATAAGCTTCTTGAAGGCTGTGTCGTGGCCGGTTTCGCCATGCGGGCGCATGCCGCGTACATCTACATTCGCGGTGAGTTTGTGAATGAGGCGCGGCGTCTTCAGGCCGCCATCGACGAAGCCTATGACGCGGGTCTTCTCGGTGACAATGCGGCGGGGTCGGGCTGGAAGTTCGATATCTATCTTCACCGCGGGGCCGGAGCCTATATCTGTGGCGAGGAAACGGCGCTGATCGAATCTCTGGAAGGCAAGAAAGGCCAGCCACGTCTGAAGCCTCCATTCCCCGCAGGTGCCGGTCTTTATGGCTGTCCGACCACGGTGAACAACGTTGAGTCGATTGCTGTTACACCAACCATTCTGCGCCGCGGTGCCGACTGGTTCTCGGGTCTTGGCAAGGAAGGCAACACCGGCACAAAGCTGTTCTGCATTTCCGGCCATGTGAACAAGCCTTGCAATGTGGAAGAGGAAATGGGCATCCCACTTCGGGAGCTCATTGAAAAGCATGCTGGTGGTGTTCGCGGTGGATGGGACAATCTTCTGGCGGTTATTCCAGGTGGATCATCAACCCCGCTCATGCCGCAGAGCGTCTGTAACACCATCACCATGGATTTTGATGCGCTGAAGGAGGCGGGAACCGGCCTTGGTACAGCTGGCATCATCGTTATGGACAAAAGCACGGACGTCGTGAAGGCGATTGCCCGGCTGTCCTATTTCTACAAGCATGAATCCTGTGGCCAGTGTACGCCATGCCGCGAGGGAACAGGTTGGATGTGGCGGATGATGGATCGGCTTGTCCGCGGCGATGCTGAAATCCATGAAATTGAGACGCTGGAAGCCGTTACACGGCAGGTCGAAGGCCATACCATCTGCGCTCTTGGTGACGCGGCGGCCTGGCCAATCCAGGGGCTGATCAAGCATTTCCGTCCGGAAATTGAACGCCGGATCGTGGCGCATCAGGCGGCAGCAGCCGTTCAGGCCGCGGAATAGGGGGCGAGAACAATGCCAAAGCTGACAGTTAACGGTGTTGAAGTTGAGGTTGAGGACGGGGCCACCGTTCTGCACGCTTGTGAAGCTGCCGACGTGGAAATCCCGCGTTTCTGCTATCATGACAGGCTGTCGATCGCCGGCAACTGCCGCATGTGCCTTGTTGATATGGAGCGTGCGCCAAAGCCGATTGCATCATGCGCGATGCCAGCGGGCGAAGGTATGGTCA
>WTJS01000155.1 GCA_011524735.1 Alphaproteobacteria bacterium | reverse complement strand
CCGGCGGCGATCATGCCGATTTCTTTATTGTGTTTGTGGCGACGGGCGTCGATGACACCCCGCATGGGCCAAAGAAGCGGATCACCTGTTTCCTTGTGGATCGTGGTCACCCGGGTTTTGAGGTTCTGCCGGGCTATAACTCGGTCTCGCATGCCGGCTATCACAATGTGATTCTGAAATTTGAGGATTGCCGCCTGAGCGATGCTCAGGTTCTGGGCGAGGTTGATGGCGGGTTCGAGGTGATGAACACCTGGCTCTATGCCACCCGGATCACCGTGGCCACCATGTGTGTTGGCCGCGCCCGTCGCGCCTTTGACTATGCGCTGAACTACAGCGTTGAGCGCAAGCAGTTCGGCAAGCAGCTTGGCAAGTTCCAAGGGGTCAGTTTCAAGCTTGCAGACATGATCACCGAGATTGACGCGGCTGACTGGCTGACATTGTCGGCAGCATGGCGGCTTGATCAGGGCTTGCCAGCCAACCGCGAAATTGCGTCTGCCAAGCTATATGCGTCTGAAATGCTGGCCCGCGTCACAGATGAGGCCATCCAGATCTATGGCGGCATGGGGCTGATGGATGATCTGCCGTTGGCGCGGTTCTGGCGCGATGCGCGGGTTGAGAGGATCTGGGACGGCACATCGGAAATCCAGCGCCACATCATCAGCCGCGATCTGTTGCGTCCGCTTGGCGGCTGACATGACCGCGCCATCGCGAGACCTGTCCCGCCTGTTCCGCCCACGATCCATTGTCGTGTTTGGCGGATCATGGGCGGAGAATGTCATTGGCCAGAGTCTGAAATCAGGATTTGACGGTGATATCTGGCCGGTCCATCCGAAACGGGATGAGATTGCCGGCATTCCCTGTTTTCGCAGTCTGGACGAGCTGCCGGGCATTCCGGACGCCGCCTTTCTGGGGATCAATCGCCATGCGGTGATTGAGGTGACAGCCCAACTTGCCGCGATGGGATGTGGCGGAGCCGTCTGTTTCGCCTCTGGCTTTGCCGAAAGTGGTGATACCGATCTTCAGGAGGCGCTGGTCACGGCCGCCGGTGACATGCCACTGCTTGGGCCAAACTGCTATGGCGTTCTGAATTATCTTGATGGGGCAATGCTGTGGCCAGACCAGCATGGGGGACGTGCCGTCGACTCAGGCATCGCCATCATCAGCCAGTCTTCGAATATCGCGATCAATATCAGCATGCAGGCCCGCGGACTGCCAATTGCCTATACCGCCTGTGTTGGCAATCAGGCCCAGACCAGCCTGACCGATATGGCACGCACGCTGCTTGCCGATGACCGTGTTACCGCCGCCGGATTTTACATCGAAGGCATCACCGATCCGGCAGATTTTGCCATGATGGTCAGCGAGGCCGCCAGCCGGGGCAAGAGCATCGTTGCCATCAAGGCTGGCAAGACAGATGCCAGTCGGGAGGCTGCAAGCTCGCACACAGCTGCGCTGGCAGGCGATGCCGCCGCCTCATCCGCCTTTTTGCGCCAGTGCGGCGTGATCGAGGCAGACTCCATTGAGGACATGCTGGAGACGCTGAAAATCCTGAACCTTCATGGCAGGCTTAACGGCAACAATATCACCGCGATGTGCTGTTCCGGCGGTGAAGCCGGATTGATCGCCGACCTTGCGGATCGCCATGATCTGATCTGGCCAGCCATTCCAGCGGCTAATCAACAGGCTCTTACCGACACGCTTGGCCCGCTGGTCGCCATCGCCAACCCGTTGGACTATCACACCTTCATCTGGGGTGATGAAGACAAGATGACGGATACCTTTGCCGGCATGATGGGGCCATGGGTGGACCTGTCCGTTCTGGTGATCGATTTTCCACGCGCCGACCGGTGCAGCGATGCGGCATGGCAACCTGCCGTCAATGCGATGAAACGTGCCGCCGCGCAGACGGGCACCAGAATTGCCCTTCTTGGCAGTATTGCCGAGGGCATTTCCGATGAATGGGCAACCCAGCTTGCCGATGACGGCATTGTTGCCTTATGCGGCTTCTCTCACGGCCTTCGTGCCATTGAAGCTGCCACCACACCGATGTCAGAGGCAAGCTGGCAACCTGTTCAGGCCCGGCCATCAGCCTCAACGCGGCATCTGATTGATGAAGCCGATGCCAAAGCCATGCTGGAAGACGCTGGCATATCTGTCCCAAAGGGCAGACGTGCCGATCAGGCAGAGGCGCTTGCCGTGTTTGCGGAGGCGCTGACACCGCCGCTTGCACTGAAAGGTCTTGGTCATGCCCATAAGAGTGAGGCCGGGCTGGTAAAGCTGGGGCTGGGCAGAGATCAGCTTGTCAGCGCCGCCAAGGCAATGGTGGATGCAGACGGCTTTCTGGTTGAGGAAATGGTCTCAAAGCCAATTGCCGAAATTCTGATCGGTCTGCGCCGTGACCCGGTTTATGGCACCACGATGACGCTTGGCATGGGTGGGGTGACCGCAGAATTGCTGTGCGATGTCGCAACACTGGTCCTGCCGGTTTCGGCCAATCAGATCCGCGACGCCCTTCTGGGATTACGCCTTGCTCCGATGCTGACCGGGTATCGCGGTCAGGACCAGGCCGATATTGACGCCCTTGTGGCAACGGTTGAACATCTGGCACAGATGATGGACACCCGGCCAGACATAGACGAAATTGAAATCAACCCGCTGATGGCAGGGGCCGCCGGTGCTGGCGTGACAGCCGTTGACGCGGTGATATGGACAGACCCCGACATTGCGCCAGAGGAGAGCCCAAAATGAGCGACACAGACGTCATCCAGACCCGCACCGAGGGCCATATTTTTGAGGTGACCCTAGACCGGCCAAAGGCAAACGCCATTGACCTTGTCACATCCCAGCGCATGGGCGAAACCTTCAAGTCGTTTAGAGACGATCCAGAATTGCGGGTCTGCATCGTTCGCACGGCAGGCGAGAAATTCTTTTCCGCCGGGTGGGATCTGAAGGCAGCCGCGGGCGGTGATTCGGTTG
>WTJS01000230.1 GCA_011524735.1 Alphaproteobacteria bacterium | reverse complement strand
CCGGCGGTGATCACCTATGGCGATATGGCGGCATATTGCTGCCATAAATCATCGCTTGAATCATCCGCCGGTAATAAACAAACAGGACAGCAGGCAGGTAATGAAGGCAATGCATAAATTCCTTGCAAAGATTGCGACAGCTATCGTGACAGCTCTGGCACTCGGTGCCGTTGGCATGGCGGCGATGGCTGCTGAGCCAAAGCGCATGCTGACCGAAAAGGACTGGGAAGCGTTTCGGGTTGATGATGACAAGGGACGGATGTGTTTCATCAGTTCCCTGCCAACAAAGTCGACCGGCAAATATGACCCGGCAAACCGGGGCGAAGCCCGGGTGTTTGTATCGCATGGCCCCGGCAAGGCCGAGCGCAATGTTGTGCAGTTCACCGCTGGGTACAAACACAAGAAACAGTCTGACGTCACAGTCAATATCGACGGCAAGAAGTTTACGCTCTTCACCATTGAAGGCCGCGCCTTTGCCGAGCGTGAGGAAGACGACATCGCCATGATCCGCGCCATGAAGCGCGGTCGCAAGATGACCGTCATTGGCACCTCCAGCCGCGGTACAAAGACCACCGATACTTATTCGCTTTCGGGCTTCACCAAGACGAAGAACCTGATCGACAAAACCTGCAGCTAGACGGCCAGCGCTGACAGTAGGCCAGTAGCAGGCCAGTAGCAGGATATTTTTAGGGCAGCGCCACGCGCTGTTCGGAACATGATGGACGATATGGCATCAGCATCCTCGCAGGCGGGCGACGCATCGCCTGCCGTTCACCCGGAGCGGCTTTCGCTTCTCGGGCTGGAGGCGGCTGATCTCGAGGCGGTGATTGTCGAGGCGGGCCTGCCTAAGTTTCGAGCTCGTCAGCTCTGGCGCTGGGTCTGGCGGCACGGGCTGACTGAATTCGATGAAATGAGCGATCTTGGCAAACCTGTCCGCGAACAGTTTGCTACCATGTTCACGCTGGACCGGCCAGCGGTGACAAGTCGTCAGAAGTCGAGTGACGGTACGATCAAATGGCTGCTGCGGTTCCCGGACGGTAATGAAGCGGAAACGGTCTATATTCCGGATGATGATCGCGGCACACTGTGCATTTCTTCGCAGGTTGGCTGCACGCTGACCTGCAGCTTCTGTCATACCGGAACTCAGAAGCTTGTCCGCAATTTGAGCGTAGCGGAAATCACCGGTCAGGTCCTTCTGGCGATGGATGAACTTGGGGACTGGCCTGCTGGCAAGCCAGAGCGGCGCCTGACCAATATCGTTCTCATGGGCATGGGTGAGCCCCTGTTCAATTACGAGAATGTCGCCAAGGCCATGCGTATTGTCATGAGCGGTGAAGGCATCGGTCTGTCGAAACGGCGGATCACGCTGTCGACGTCGGGTGTGGTTCCGGAAATTGCCCGGGCCGGCGCCGAACTTGGGGTCAATCTGGCCATTTCCCTTCACGCTGTCCGCGACGAATTGCGCGACGAGCTTGTGCCGATCAACCGGAAATATCCACTGGACGTGCTGATTGACGCCTGTCGCAACTATCCTGGCCTGTCCAATGCGCGGCGGATCACCTGGGAATATGTGATGCTGGATGGTGTCAATGACAGTGATGCCGATTGTGCGGCCCTGCTGAAACTCATTCGCGGCATTCCCTCAAAGATCAATCTGATTCCCTTCAATCCGTGGCCTGGAAGCCCGTATGAATGCTCATCCGATGACCGGATTGAAGCGTTCGCCGCCAAGGTTTTAAGGGCTGGGTACGCCTCTCCGGTCCGCACACCAAGGGGCCGGGATATTCTGGCAGCCTGTGGTCAGTTGAAATCCGCGTCAGAGCGGGCCCGTGGCCAGCGCACCGGCACCGCGCGGGCGCGGGAAGCCGCGTCTGGCGGTGATGCGACATGATGCGGGACAAATAGCATCGCAGACTTCTTGAAAGTGCCTGTAAACACAACTACATTTCCATCATCGGATAGTCGATTGGGGGTAACTAATGGCTGATAACCGCTATATGAATTCCAGTGCCGCAGAGGCAGCGCAGGTCGATCTTGGTCTTCGCAGCTACATGCTTGGCATCTACAACTATATGACATCGGCGCTGCTGGTCAGTGGCCTGTTTGCGTTCGGCACCAAGATGCTGGCAACAGTTGAAGGGCCTGCCGGTCAGGTGTTCCTGACACCGTTCGGCTCGCTTCTGTTCAACTCACCGTTTCGCTTCGTGCTGATGTTTGCGCCGTTTGTGTTCGTGTTCTGGATTGGCGCACGTCTGAATTCCATGTCGGTATCACGGGCACAGACTCTGTTCTTCGTGTTTGCCGCTGTCATGGGCATGTCGCTGGCGTCGATCCTGATCGTGTTCAACATGCCAAGCGTTGCGCGTGCATTCTTCGTCACCGCTGGTGCGTTTGCCGGACTTAGCCTGTATGGCTACACCACCAAGCGTAACCTGTCGGCCTTTGGTGCGTTTCTCACCATTGGCGTGATTGGTCTGTTCCTGGCGATCATCGTCAACATGTTCCTTGGGTCATCGACCCTGCAGCTGGCGATTTCTGTGATCGGTGTGCTGATCTTTGGCGGCCTGACCGCCTATGACACACAGCGCCTGAAGCTGATGTACTATGCTGGTGATTCCGCTGCGATGCTGGCGAAGAAGTCGATCTATGGCGCATTGTCGCTCTATATCAACTTCATCAACATGTTTGTCTTTATGCTGCAGCTGTTCGGCAACCGCGAATAGTCTGTCAGCGATGACCGAATTGAACGCGTCCGGATCAGTTTGGCCGGGCGCGTTTTTTATGTCTGAACCTTAACCTGGAATTTTCTGCACATGACCAATCTCGCCGCTTATCTTGCCAGCCGAACGGACGAACCTGTTGCCCTTGCTGTTCTGGGCATCGCTGCAGCGGCGGTCGAGATTGCAGACGAAATCCGGCTACCGGGCGTGGCGCTGGATGAAGCCGCAGGCGCCGTCAATTCAGATGGTGATACCC
>WTJS01000251.1 GCA_011524735.1 Alphaproteobacteria bacterium | reverse complement strand
GTCGGGATTCTACAAGCGCTGTTTGCCCGTCAGCAGCTGCCATACCAACAAAACCGGAAACCGCACCCCCGGTCAGCAAAATGACACCCTCACAATCCTGTGCTAGCCGCTCCAACGGAATGACAGGATCGTCTCCACCTTCAATTTCAAGAAGGGCCTGTGAATTGAGGCGACTCAAAGCCTGATAGCCAGCCTCATTCTGTGCGAGCAATACAACCTCGCCAGCGCCCTTGTCATCGGAGAGCTGACACTGAACACCAATCACCGGTTGCACGCCGGCACCAAGCATCGCCTGAGAGAACTCCAACGCCGCAAACATGTTGTTTGTGTCGGTCAATGCAACAGCTGGCTGCGAATCGGATGACGCAAGTGACGCGATTTTCTTCACTCGCAGAGTGGATTCCGCCAGCGAATAAGCTGAGTGGACGCGCAGATGGACAAAGGGAGCTGGCATATCTGGCCCAAGGGAATGGAGAGATGGAAACAGGATAAAGAAGGTAGTGATCGCCGCAAGGGTGAACACTCAAAAAAGACAACTCAGAGTACGTCTATCGGGCTACAGCTCGACTATGGCTCCGTCACGAATTGTCAGGCACCTGTCCATTGTCGCTGCCAGCTTTTCATTATGTGTGACAATCAGTGCCGCAGCGCCCGTCCCGCGGACAATCTGACGAAGATGCGTAAACACCTCTTCAGCTGTCTCAGGGTCGAGATTGCCGGTGGGTTCGTCAGCCAGAAGAACGCGGGGGGCATTTGCCACGGCCCGCGCAATAGCGACACGTTGCTGTTCGCCCCCCGATAAGGTTCCTGGCCTGTGCGACTGGCGGTCCTGTAGCCCGACCATTGTAAGCAGCTGTTCAGCTCGATGTTCAGCCTCATGGCGCGCAAGACCGTTCAACATCTGCGGAATCATGACATTTTCCATTGCCGAAAATTCAGCGAGTAACCGATGAAACTGAAACACAAATCCAATGTGGCTGCCTCGAAGCCGACCCCGACGCCGGCTGCTAAGACCGCTGGTTTCCGTACCATCGATCACCACATCGCCTGCAGTCGGTCTTTCGAGCAGGCCAGCGATATTCAACAAGGTGGATTTGCCTGAGCCTGAAGGACCTACGAGAGCCGTCAATTCCCCAGCAGAGACGCGAAGCGACGCATCACGCAGCACCTCAATGACGGTGCCGCCCTGTTCAAACTGGCGGTACACATTTCGGAGTTCCAGCAGCACTTTGTCAGACGCCCAAACATCATTCATTACGAAGCACCTCGGCTGGGGCGATTCGTCCAGCACGCCAGGCAGGATAGAGGCTGGCGAGGAACGACAGGGTAAGTGCCATCAAGATAACCAACCCCACCTCTGAAGCATCAATCTTGGCTGGTAGCGTCGACAGGAAATAGATCTCGGCCGCGAACAGCTCAGCGCCGGAGATACTCTCAATGAAGCCTTGAATTGATCCAATCTTCCAGCAGAACAGCAGGCCAAGCACGGTTCCAGTCAGCGTACCAACAATGCCAATGCTTGCCCCGGTCAACAGGAACACGCGCATCACGGCCCCGCCACTTGCCCCCATGGTGCGCAAAACTGCGATGTCAGCATGTTTGGACCGCACCAGCATAATCATCGACGAGATAATGTTGAAAGCTGCAACGATGATGATCAGCGTCAGGATCAGGAACATCACATTGCGCTCCACACGAAGCGCATTGATGAAAGTACGATTGCGCTGAAGCCAGTCAAAAGCACGCAGGCCACTACCGATCCGGTCAACGACAAGGGTACGCGTTATCGCGATATGTTGTGGGTCTGACGTGTAGATTTCGAGGCCAGAAACGCGGTCTTTCATACCAAACAGCCTGCCAGCACTATCCAGCGGCATAAACACAAAGCTGGAGTCATATTCATGCATGCCGACGTCGAATATGCCGGCAACGCGATAGGTTCGTCTGGTTGGCAGGGTACCAAAGGCTGTGGCCTCACCACGGGCCGCTGTTAGGGTAATCTTGTCCCCCACACCGATGCCCATCTTGAATGCCATCGTACGACCGATCAGAACGCCGCCTTCGTCACGAAACCCGGCGATGGCCGTCTCATCTAGCGCGTTCCAAAGTGGACGACGTGCCGCAAGGTCCGACCACCTTACACCGCGCACCACAGCGCCTAAATTAACTGTCCCACGACTGGCCATGACCTGGCCTTCTACCTGCGGGGTCACAGCGATTACCCCAGGCAACTCCGCCAGTGACAATGCGATATTATCGAAGTCGGAGATACCACCGGGCTTGGCGGCAAACACACCTACATGTCCGTTCAATCCAAGGATACGACCAACAAGTTCGGCTCGAAACCCGTTCATTACTGACATCACAATGATCAGCGTTGCGACACCAAGCGTGATCCCTGCAAGAGAGAACCAAGCTATGACCGAGATAAAACCTTCTGAACGCCGCGATCGCATGTAGCGCATGGCAAGAAGCCGTTCAACTGGCGTGAATATTCGCATGAAGGATGGCCTCAGCTATCGCGGAATGGATCACCAAATGTCTTTAGCGGTGTTACGCGTCTGACATTACCATGGTCAAAGCGGATTCTGGCGAAATTTCGACTGCCTCGCCCGTACGCCGATTCTTGACCTCGACCACACCGTTTTTCATCCCACGTGGCCCAACCACAATCTGCCATGGCACGCCAATCAAATCGATAGCTGCAAGCTTGGCGCCAGGACGTTCATCACGGTCGTCCAATAGCGGGTCCGCACCAGCTGTCTGAAGCTTGGCATAGAGATCTTCCGCACAGGACGTGCATGTCTCATCGTCAGCTTTCAGATTGATTACGGCGACATCGAACGGCGCTACCGCACGCGGCCAGATGATTCCTTTGTCATCATGACTTGCTTCAATGATCCCCCCGACAAGACGCGAAACACCGATGCCATATGAACCCATATGGACAGGCACATTTGCGCCATCCGGTCCTGCTACAGTGGCCCCCATGGCTGCTGAATATTTTTCACCAAAATAGAAAATATGCCCAACTTCAATACCGCGAAGGCTCATCAAATCACCATCTGACACAGGACAATTGTCGGGGTCATGCTTTTCATCCGCCCGCGCATAGAGCGAGGTGAACTTATCAACAACGGGCTGAAGGTCCTCGTCGTAATTTACGCTGGTGACGAGGTCAGCAGCCAACCAGTCCTTATGGAAATAGACCCCGCTCTCGCCTGTCTCGGCCAGAATGATGAACTCGTGGCTCATATCACCACCAATTGGCCCAGTGTCAGCTTCCATCGGAATTGCAGTCAGCCCCATCCGCGCAAAGGTCTTGAGATAGGACACAAACATCCGGTTGTAGGCTTCGCGCGCACGGTCAGCATCCAGATCGAATGAATAGGCATCCTTCATCAAAAACTCACGACCCCGCATGATGCCAAAGCGCGGCCGCACTTCGTCACGGAATTTCCATTGAATATGATAAAGGTTGAGCGGCAGCGTCTTATAGCTCCGCACATGGTTCCGGAAAATATCGGTAACCTGCTCTTCATTTGTCGGGCCGTACAACATGTCACGATCATGCCGGTCGCGGATGCGCAGCATCTCCGCTCCATAGTCGTCATAACGTCCGGATTCCTGCCAGATTTCAGCGGGTTGAATGGTGGGCATCATAATTTCCAACGCCCCCGCCCGGTTTTGTTCCTCGCGAACAATCTGGGCGATCCGATCAAGCACCTTCTTACCGAGAGGCAGCCAGGAATAAATGCCAGCACTGGATTGCTGGATCATTCCGGCACGGAGCATCAACCGATGCGACGCAATCTGAGCTTCCTTCGGTGTTTCCTTGAGAACCGGCAGAAAATACTGGCTGAGACGCATGTCTTGAACCTTTCACGAGGACATGTCCAAGCACCAATTGCTTGGGCGTTGTTGACAAAGAACTGTCAACATTTAGATGACGTCGCCAATCTAAGGCGGAGGACGCCCTAACGCAACCACCGCCAAGCAGCGATCATACGGCTGCATTACGATCTTATAGAATGGCAGGAACTTATCGAATGGCAGGAAGGCCGCTTCTATCGAATACGTGGTCCAGCATTGACTGTGTCACATCTTCAAGCTTTGCCGGGTGCCAGACGGCATCATTCGTCTTGTCAATCAGGACGGCTCTGATGCCTTCCCTGAAATCGTCGCGAGCCGTCATGCGAATGGCAAGGTGAAAGTCCAATTCATAGGCTGAGATCAAATCGACGATCTCATCACTCCTTTCAATCAGACGCAGGAAGACATGCATACTCATAGGGCATTTATTTAACATCGCCGCATGGATTTCCTGTGCAAGACTGCTGTCCTTAAGCCGAGCCAGATCACCTGCGCGCTCGCGCATCGCACACAGGTCACTCCCCGAAAAAATATGATCGATCTCGGTCCGGTGTTCCTGCAATGGTGCAGAACCGGGATCTGTTCGGAATCGCTCCAGGACATCATCAATTTCGGCAGCTTCACAAGCCAGCAAAGCATCACGCAGTTCCGCAATCCGACCTGACGGCACCATGACAGTCGCAAGTCCCAGCATAAGGCAGTCCGCGCCGCCTATGATCCGGCCTGTAATGCCCATGAACAAGGCAATCGACCTCGGACAGCGACCGAGAAAGAGGCTAGCGCCAGCGTCGGGAAACAAACCTATGGCGCTTTCAGGCATGGCAAAACGTGTCGTATCGGTAACCACACTGTGGGTGCAGCTCTGCATGAGGCCAGCACCGCCACCCATAACAATGCCATCGGCAAGAGCGACAACCGGTTTTCCACATTCATAAATATCTGCGTCAGCTAGATATTCCTCGCGAAAATGCGGAATGAGTTGGTCTTCTCCACCTTCAGTCACAAATTCATACAGAGCCCTGATATCCCCCCCTGCGCAAAAAGCACGCGGCTCCGATGCAGAAATGACAATATGTGTAATGGTGTCGTCCTGCGACCATTGGGATACGGCTTTTCGTATGGATACCGCCATGTCGGCACTTATGGCGTTCAAAGCGCGCGGGCGATCCAGGAGAATTAACCCAGCTGTAAGATGAACTGAAAATTTGATGTCATCATGTTGAGGCAGAGCCTGTGAAGATGTGTCCTGTTGCATTGCGTACCGTCTGGATGGCGATTATATGTCGGTCGAGGACATCAACATCGTGTCATGATGTGATGTCAGCCACTGCACTTGCATGGTGCGCGGTCAGCAGACACTAGTCGATTGGAGCTGAGATGAGTAGAGGACAATATCCAGCGACGCGCATGCGGCGCAATCGGATGAAAGCCTTTGCAAGACGAATGGTAGCCGAAAATCGTCTTTCGGTTGATGATTTGATCTGGCCAATGTTCGTCATCGAGGGCACCAATCTTTCTGAGGACGTCGCCTCCATGCCAGGCGTCAGCCGGCTCAGCATCGATCGCCTTGTCGATCAGGCAATCGAAGCCAATGAGCTTGGCATTCCTGCCATTGCAATTTTTCCCTCAATCGAAAGCAGTCTGAAGGATGAGGTTGGATCGCTGGCACGCGATGGTGAAAATCTGGTTTGCCGTGCCGTGCGGGCCATCAAGGCCGCTGTTCCAGACATTGGTGTCATATGTGACGTTGCCCTTGATCCTTTCACGTCTCATGGACATGACGGGCTGTATCAGGATGGCGAAATTCCAAACGATGAGACCGTTGCAATTCTTTGCGAACAGGCAGTTCACCAGGCCAACGCCGGCTGTGACATCATAGCCCCATCTGACATGATGGATGGCAGGGTTGGCGCCATACGAGAAGCTCTGGATGCGGCAGGCCATCAAAAAGTCCAGATCATGGCCTATGCGGCCAAATATGCATCGGGTTTTTATGGACCATTCCGTGACGCGGTGAAGGCAGGTAGCGGACTTGGTGGTGACGGCAAGGCAACCTATCAGATGGACCCATCCAATAGCGACGAAGCCATGCACGAGATCGCGCTAGATCTTGCGGAAGGTGCAGACATGGTGATTGTGAAGCCTGGCATGCCCTATCTGGACATTCTTGCACGTGCAAAGACGGAATTCGGCGTACCATGTGTCGCCTACCAGGTTTCTGGTGAGTTTTCGATGATCGCTGCGGCCGATGCTAATGGGTGGATGGATGGTGACCGCGCCATGATGGAAAGCCTTCTGGGCTTCAAGCGTGCCGGCGCTGATGCGATCTTGACCTATTTTGCACCCAAAGCTGCCCGCATTCTGGCAAAGTAGGGCGCGGATAAGACAGATTCCGTGTGGGTTACAAGTTATCGCAGATGAAGGTTAAGTGTCTGCTTGGCAGACGCGACGATCAAACGATAACACCAGACAAGAGGAGCCTCGACATGAGCGTCTCTGCACAGGATATCAGACAGGCAGCCAGTCAGCTTGATGGGCACGTCATCCGCACACCATTCGTTGATGCACCAATGTTGTCGCGAACTCTTGGATGCGATCTGTCGCTGAAGCTTGAAAACCTTCAGCACACGTCGTCTTTCAAAGCGCGTGGTGCCTACATGGCCATGCAGGCACTCAACGAGGACGCCAAACGTCGTGGTGTGATCACCATGTCTGCGGGCAACCATGCCCAGGCCATCGCCTATCACGCTCAGAACATGGGCATTCCGGCGGTGATTGTGATGCCTGCACAGACGCCATTTGCAAAAGTTTCAAGGACACGATCCTATGGTGCTGAAGTTGTGCTTGAAGGACGGAACCTGAACGAATGTGAAGGTACGGTTAATAAGCTAATTGAAGAGCGTGGGCTATCTCTCATTCACCCATATGACAACGAACTTGTCATGACTGGTCAGGGAACAGCTGGGCTGGAAATGCTGACTGATCGTGATGATCTCGAAGTTCTTCTGGTCCCGATCGGGGGTGGTGGCCTGATTGGTGGCATTGCAACCATTGCCCGTGACATGCGCCCTAACCTGAAAATTTATGGTGTACAGACAGAGCTCTACCCAACGATGAAACTGGCTGTTTCTGGTCAGGAAATCGTCTGTGGTGGCGAAACACTTGCCGAAGGTATCGCTGTCAAAAAGCCAGGTGGCGTTACAAAACCAGTGGTCGAGTCTTTGGTGGATGATATTCTTCTGGTAAACGAGCAGTCGCTTGAATGGGCAGTTGGGGCGTTAATCGAACAACAACGCATTGTTGCTGAAGGTGCTGGCGCTGCAGGCATAGCCGCCCTTTATCAGCACCGTGAGATTTTTGCCGGTAAACGTGTCGGCACGGTGATCTGTGGAGGTAACATCGACCCTCGTCTTCTGGCTTCTATTCTGAACCGAAACATGGCAAGTGACGGGCGGCTTGCGCGGCTGCGCATCGACATTTCCGATGAGCCTGGCATGCTCGCGGCCATTTCATCGTCAATTAGCCGCTGTGGCGGCAACATCGTGGAAATCTACCATCAAAGGTTGTTCTATGATGTCCCGGCAAAGCTAGCAAAAATAGACGCCGTCATCGAAACGCGCGGTCCGGATCATGTCGATGAAATCATCGCCGACCTCCGAGGCGCAAATTTTCAGGTACAGCAATTGGATGACAGTTCAGGCATTTAAGGCTCACACCGCACTCCAAGGGGTGCGGCATATGTCTCCTTGTCCCATGATGGAATTCTGGCAAGCTTAGACGCATGGATCAGGATAAACGTCTACATCAGCTTCCGCCGCTTCAGATGCGCCTTAGCATGCGTTCGGAGTGTCCCTATATCGATGGACGCACCGAACAGCGTGTTGCTGTAGATATATCTGAAAATCCTGCTCTACATGATGAACTCGCCCGCGCTGGATTTCGTCGGGTGGAAAACTGGGTCTACAAACCGGTCTGTCCGGGATGTAACGCCTGTCTCCCTTGGCGTGTTGACAGCCATGCGTTCAAACCTGGCCGGAATTTGAAGCGCATTGCCCGCACCAATATGGATCTGACCCGCGAAATCACATCGATCCGCCCCAATCGGGAACAATATGCGCTTTTCCAGTCCTATATCCGCCAGCGTCACAGTGATGGACAGATGGCCAATATGGGCCGTGATGACTTCATCTCCATGGTCGAAAACAGCCCTATCGAGACATTTATTGCAAACTATCGTGATGCGGACGGAAGACTTGTCGGCTGTGTGCTCACAGACGTTCAGGAAGATGGTTTGAGCGCTGTCTATTCCTTCTTTGATCCAGCACAAGAGGCTCGGTCGCTTGGCACCTACATGATATTGGATCTGCTCGATTACAGTCGAAAGAGTGGCCTTCGCTGGCTGTATCTTGGTTACTATGTCGCTGGCAGCCAAAAGATGATGTACAAAGCGCGCTTCCGCCCTGCCGAGGTATTTACCGGCGGCAGTTGGCAGGCCTACGAGACCAACCGCTAAGCAGACTCAGGTAAATTTCGCTGGGCGCGGGAAACCTGTTGGCGGCAATTTTCCCGCCGACGCACGCTTGCCAAGCCATGGTGTCATATCGCTTTCGGTACGCGTGCGCCCACCGCCGGCTTTCCAGGACAACCCGGTGGCGGACGAATAGACAGTGATGTCAGCCAATCCGCCATCCTTGTATCGCTGAAGGATCACACCCTTGCCGCGTGACATTTCTGGCACCTCTTCAACAGGAAACGCAACCAGCTTTCGATTGACCCCTACGACAGCAACCATGTCACCATCTACCGGGCAACACGCCACAGCACGATCACTGCCAGAAATATTAAGAACCTGTTTGCCTGTTCTGGTCTGCGCCAGGGCTGCATCGGTTTGAACGCGCAGCCCGTGACCGGTGCTGGCAGCCACAAGAAGCTGCTTGCCTTCAGCTTTGATAAGCCGAACAATTTCGACGTCCGCGGGCAGGTCCACCATAAGGCTCACAGGTTCACCAAATCCGCGCCCTTTGGGCAGCTTATCTGCTGCAAGCGTGTAGAAGCGGCCGTTTTCTGCAAACAGCAAAATTTTGTCGGTTGTTTCGGCATGAAGCACGAAGGCAGGGCCATCACCTTCCTTGTATTTGAACTCACTATCCAGATCGAGATGCCCCTTCATGGCACGGATCCATCCCTTTTCCGAACAAATGATCGTGACGGGCTCACGTTCAATCAGCATTTCTGCTGCATCGAGATCGATTTCCGGCGCCTCACCACAATCAGTACGCCGACGATCAGTCTTCGCAAACATGGCTTTCATGTCACGAATTTCACCGCTGATCTTCTGCCATTGCAGAGCCTCATCCGCCACCAAGGCTCGAAGACCTTCCTGCTCAGAGATCAGCTCGTCGCGTTCAGTTTTCAGGGCCATTTCTTCCAGACGACGCAGTGATCGCAACCGCATATCAAGAATGGCGTTTGCCTGTGTTTCCGTCAGTTCAAACCGTTCAATCAAACGAATCCGCGGATTTTCTGCCTCCCTGATGATGGCAATTACTTCATCAAGGTTCAAAAAGACGATCAGATAGCCTTCAAGGACTTCAAGCCGAGCCGCAATCTTGCCAAGACGGAAATTTGACCGGCGCACCAATACAACCTGCCGATGGGCCAGCCACGCATTCAGCGCTCCACGCAAATCCATCACGCCTGGTCGACCGTCAGCATCGAGAACATTGAGGTTCAGCGGCACACGGGATTCAAGGTCAGTGGCTTTAAACAGGCTTTCCATCACCACATCGGGTTCCATGCGACGTGACTTTGGCTCCAGCACGATACGCAGATCCTCGGCGGACTCGTCCCGAATATCTGCAAGGAAAGGCAGCTTCTTCGCCTGAAGCATGTCTGCCATCCGTTCAATCAGGCGCGACTTCTGGACCTGATAGGGGATTTCAGAGACCACAATCTGCCAGGCTCCCCCCTTTTCCTTTTCCACCGACCAACGCGCGCGCACTCGGAAACCACCACGACCTGTACTGTAGGCCTCGCGGATTGAATCCTGTGGTTCAACCAATATGCCCCCGGTTGGGAAATCCGGGCCTTTGACATATTGCAACAGTGTGTCGACAGATGCATTTGGATGCTTGATTAGATGGAGTGCAGCATCCGCAAGCTCGGTAACATTATGCGGCGGGATGGATGTCGCCATGCCCACAGCAATGCCCTGTGCGCCGTTGGCCAGCAGATTTGGAAACCCTGCTGGCAACAGAGTTGGTTCTTCAGACTCGCCATCATATGTAGACCTGAAATCGACAGTGTCTTCGTCGATGCCATCAAGCAGAAGCTGCGCAACATTGGTCATTCTAGCTTCGGTGTAACGCATGGCAGCGGCATTATCGCCATCGATATTGCCAAAATTCCCCTGCCCGTCGACAAGCCGGTAACGCATGGCAAATTCCTGTGCCAAACGCACCATCGCATCATAGATGGCAGCATCGCCATGAGGGTGAAATTTACCCATCACGTCGCCGACAACTCTTGCCGACTTCTTAAACCCCTGTCCCGGGTCGAGCTTCAGCTGACGCATGGCATATAACAGCCTGCGATGAACCGGTTTCAACCCATCACGCACATCAGGCAGCGACCGAGAAGTGATCGTCGAAAGAGCATAGGCAAGATAACGCTCGCTCAGCGCGGCTGAAAATTCGGTTCCAACAATACGGTCATCACTGCCGACCATGATGTCATCACTCATTTTTACACCTGGCCCCGTTCACTGAAAATCACCTAGATGGGAAAACCCTGTCAGACCCTACCAAGGGTTGAGTTTTTATACCGCCAAACCACCATATATGCCAGCCACCATATCCGCCAAGCGACGGCGTTGTGGGGGGAGATCGACGTGGTACGCCGCAAACACACGGCGTTCCAGAAAATGGCCTGTCAAAGACAATCCAGCATCGTAATCATGCCGATTACAGGCAACACCACCCAGAAAACGCGGCAATGCCAGCATTCGGCCCGCAAACTCTCCGGCCGCCCCTTCAGCGACCGCACGCCCAGATTTCGGACTGACATGCGCAAGACGAGAAACATCTCCCGTAACAGCGCAGCTGGTAAGATCCAGTTGGAAGCCTACTGCCTGAAGAAGCCCAAGCTCCCATCGTATGTAACCCTCTACCCAACGATGTTCTGAGTCTTCCATGCAAATCAGGTCAAACAGCGCCTGTGTAGCGCCATACAGCCCAGAATGTGGCTCTCTCTCTGGAAGAGAGCCTTCCAATAGGGCACAGGCAGAAGCAATTCCTGCAAGCCTCAAAGGATCATCAAGAAGCAGTGCAGGAACAGACTGGCTAAGTTCCACCTGCATCTGACCAAGCTGTTCTGGAAGGCGCGCTCTCCAGCTGGCTCTCACACGATTGCCAGGCTGCAAAGTCCCCCTAAGTTTGGAAGATGCTCCACCACGAACAAGACCAGCATGCCGCCCTTGCTCCGGCGTCATAACCGTCACCAGAGCGCTTGCTTCACCATGGGGACGCACCGACAGGATCAGCGCATCCTCGCTCCATTCAGGCATCGTAATCCAAATCCCAGTCAGAATACCGGGCGGCATCATCCATCCAGTCTTTGCGAACCTTCACATGGCTCAGGATATGGATCCGGCGATCAAGCGCCTCCTCCAGCTCGATACGAGCAGCCATACCAATTCTGCGAATGGTGCTTCCCTGTTTGCCAAGAATGATGCCGCGATGCCCGTCGCGGGCCACATAAATGGTCAGGTGCACAGCTGCGCTGCCATCCTTGTACTCTTCCCACTTTTCTGTCTCTACCGTCAGCTGATAGGGCAGTTCCTGATGCAGATTTAGAAACAGCTTTTCGCGCATGATTTCAGCGGCAAGCAGACGCATCGGCATGTCTGACAGATCGTCAGGATCAAAAAGATATGGTCCTGGCGGCATGTGGTCAGCCAGCCATGATTTCAGGTCATTCACGCCATTGCCGGTTTCGGCAGAAATCATGAAGATACGCTCAAAATCATACATCTTTGACAGCTCGTCAGCACGGGACAGCAGTCGTTCCTGAGGCGCAAGGTCAATCTTGTTCAAAACCAGCGAGGCTCGACGCCCTGAACTGGCAAGCTGGTCCACGATGGCTGCCGTATCCTGATCAATTTCGCGGCGTGCACAATCATGAAGCAATAACAGGACATCCCCATCTTCAGCCCCTTTCCACGCTGCCTGAACCATTGCGCGATCAAGTCGCCGTTTTGGCTGAAAAATCCCGGGCGTATCAATGAACACGATCTGTGACTTACCATGCATAGCA
>WTJS01000108.1 GCA_011524735.1 Alphaproteobacteria bacterium | reverse complement strand
CCAGCATGACAGCCGGCCTGTCGTTCAGATCATCGGCAAGGAGATCAGGTCGAAGCAGCGCCCCAGAGAAACTGACAAGCGCTGCGGGCGGGGTCTCCATCTGGAGGCCGCAATGAAGGCTCATCATGCCGCCTTGCGAGAATCCGGTCAGTGCCACCTGACCCATGGTGACACCAAGCTCGGTAGCGGCAGCGACAAGCGATGCTTCAATGGTCGCGGCGGCGCCAACAGGACCCGCATGCCGATCAGCAAGGTCAAACCATTGCCGTCCCATCGGGTTCATGCTGCAGGGTTCAGGCGCGTTGGGTATGAAGAAGGCAGCCCCCGGAAAGCGCAGCGACATCGGATAAGCCAGATCGGCGAGATCATTCGCATCAGCCCCCCAACCATGCAGTATCACGACAAGGCAGGACGCCGTGCCGCCACGCGCGGGCGGCGTGAAAACACCGTTAAGGTCACCAAAAGTCTTCATTCCAGAATTTCCCTAGCCAAGCGGCATCCCGTGACGGTGCGCCTCTCCACAAAAGCCTGCGACATCCGCGTCATGACTGGTTATATTGGCAGACATCGTCTGGCTGACAACCCGCTGGAATGTGTATTTGCCCTTAGAAACCGTCACGAGATTTGCGCCAAGCCCGACAGGCGACCTGCATCTGGGTCACGCCTATTCTGCCCTTGTTGCCGCTTCACTGGGCAATGGGTTCACTCTGCGTATTGACGACATCGACCATACGAGATGCCGCCCACAATTCGTTGACGGCATCTATGATGATCTGCAGTGGCTGGGGTTACAATGGCAGGGTAATCCAGTGTTTCAGAGCCACCGGCTTGAGGCATATGCTACGGCCTTGGAAGACTTACGTCGTCGCGACCTTATATATCCGTGCTACCTGTCCCGCGCCGAACTTGCTGATGTCCTGTCTGCACCGCATACCGCCCCAACCGCAACAGACACGGTGTTGCCCGCATCAGAACAGACCCGGCGCGCGGAAGAAGGCCGTGAACCTGCCTGGCGCCTGCGCACTGCGGACGCTCTGCGGATCACCGGTCCCCTGACCTGGAGAGATCTTCGCAATGGGATGGACGTTCCAGTTGATATGAAGGCGCATGGGGATGTTGTCATTGCACGGCGTGATATTGGCACATCCTATCATCTGTCAGTTGTAATCGACGATCAGCTGGATCGAATCACGCTGGTGACCCGTGGGGCGGATCTGTCCGAGAGCACACATGTCCACAGGGTGTTACAGGCACTTCTGGACATTCAGCCACCTGATTATCTGCATCACGACCTTGTAACGGATGAGGCTGGCACGCGACTGGCCAAAAGGGATGCCGCACGAAGCCTGCGCCAGATGCGAGAAGACGGCATCTGTGCGACAGATATCGTCGGAAATATGCCGAAAATACCGTCAGTCATCGAACCTTGACTCCACAAAGTGACTAAGCAATTGTTTTTTCAGAATTCCAGAAAAAATAAATTGGTCAGCATTTTTTACCTAAAATAGCGTCTTAGGGGTTGACGGTGCGCGGTGTGAGGCGCATATACCGCGTGCACGACAGATTTGTTGTGCGTTTCCTCCCTAAACTCGGCCGTGAGATTCCTCACGGCCTTTTTTTTGTCTGATGATCGAAACAGGGGTGCGACGTGTCGTGCCTTGCCAAACTTGCGAATCCCCGCCTAGCATCAAGATAACAAACGGGGGAAACGTTCAATCATGCCACTAAATGATAATCCGGCTATCACCGACCTGTCACCGCTTGGCACAGCGCCATTGATTGATCCGTTTGGCCGAACCGTTGACTATCTTCGCGTATCGGTAACGGACAGGTGTGATTTCCGCTGTGTTTATTGCATGGCAGAAGAAATGACCTTCCTGCCAAAGGCTGAACTTCTCTCTCTGGAGGAGCTGGAGATACTGTGCCGTCGCTTTATGGCCGCCGGTGTCCGCAAGATACGCCTGACAGGTGGTGAGCCGCTGGTACGCCGGAACATCATGCAGCTGATTGGAAATCTTGGTGCCGAGACGAAGACCGGTGGGCTGGATGAGCTGACAATCACCACCAATGGAAGCCAGCTGTCTAAAATGGCTGATGATCTTTTTGCCGCTGGTGTGCGCCGCGTGAACATCTCCTTGGACACGCTTGATCCCTACAGGTTCAAGGCGGTTACACGCTGGGGTGATCTGAATAAGGTGCTGGACGGTTTGCGGGCGGCGCAGGCGGCCGGTCTTGGTGTAAAGATCAATGCGGTCGCGCTTCGCGGCGTCAATGATGAAGAACTTGGCGACATGCTGGCCTGGTGCGGCGATGAAGGATTCGACATGACCATCATTGAGGTCATGCCCATGGGTGATATCGGCACCGAAAACAGGCTGGATCAGTATCTTCCGCTGTCCAAGGTGCGCGCTGATCTGTCGAAGCGGTTCACCCTGACTGACATCCCCTTCCGTACCGGCGGGCCAGCACGCTATGTGAAAGTTGAGGAAACCGGTCAAAAGCTTGGCTTCATCACGCCGCTGACCCATAATTTCTGCGAAAGCTGCAACCGTGTCAGGGTTACATGTACCGGCCAGCTTTATATGTGCCTTGGACAGGACGACAATTCCGACCTTCGGCGCGCCCTGCGGGACGGCGGAGAAGCAGGTCTTGACGCCGCCATTGTTGAAGCCATCGGCCGCAAGCCTAAAGGTCATGACTTCATCATCGACCGCCGGCACAGTGATCCGGCAGTCAGCCGGCACATGAATGTCACTGGCGGATAGTGGATTACAGGAATAATCAGGCTGCGTGCGGTTTTGACGATACCGCGCTGATTTTCAACCAGACAAGCGCCACCATTACCACGATAACCGGCGGGATAGCCGCGAGGCTGACCATCTGCCAGCCAAGCTGGCTGTGCAGAGCGCCTGCGGAAAGAGATGCGAAGGCGACGGTTGTCGTGGTCGCAAGATCAGCAAGCCCCTGAACGCGGCCACGCTCTGCCGGTTCGGCGACGCCTGCCACCAGCGAACTGCCACCGACGAACAAGAAATTCCATCCAAGGCCAAGCAGCATCAGAGCCCACCAATAGGGCCAAAAGCCAACTGCATTCACGGCGATGATGATTGTCAGGATGTAACAGATCACACCTGCCGACAAAATCCGAAGCGCCCCGAACCGGGCAATCAGATTGCCGGTGAAGAATGAAGGCAGGAACATCGCCACAACATGCCACTGAATGATCGTCGCATTGGCAGAGGTGCCAAGCTTGGCGACATTCACCACCTGCAATGGTGTGGCAGTCATGAGATAGCTCATCAGCGCATAGCCGATTGCACAGCAGATCATGCCAACGACAAATACCGGCATGCGCAAGAACGCGCCGATTGGCCGCCCGCCGGTCAGGGTTTTCGAAGGCTTCTCAATCCGGATGCCGGCAAGGATAGGAAGGGAGAGAAGCTGCACTACAGCTACCGTAAAAAAGCATCCCGCATACATGATCCCCGGCACAATATCCACGGTACGGCGGGCAATCTCCGGCCCCATCACAGCGGCCGCCAGCCCACCCGCCAGCACATAGGAAATGGCCTTTGGCCTGAGCGGACCCGGCAACCCGTCAGCGGCGGCATAGCGATAATAGCCAGCGATTCCCATGGCTATACCAAGCCCCATACTGCCCGCACAGAACAGAAGGAACTGCTGGGTCACGACAGCAATACCGAGACTGAGCGTTGAGGCACTGCTTATGGCAACGCCCGCCAGCAAGACTGGTCGTCGGCCAAATCGACCCATCAGCAGAGAGGCGGGAAGCGTCACCAGCATGGAGGTTACGAATTGTAGGGAGAGTGGCAGTGTTGCCAGCCAGGCCATGGGAGCAAGAAGCACACCGACAAGGGCTGTATTGATGATGTTGACGTTCATGGACGTCATCGACAATGCCTGAGCGGCGGCCAGACGCAGGAGATTGGATCTGTAGGCAGGAACTAGCTGATCAGCTGCAGGCTCAACAGGGTTAGACATCTGGCACTCTTCAGACGCAGCTGGCTGCCACCATATCTCAGGAGAGCAGTCAGAATGCGCGGGTTAGGTCAGGTAATCTTGCGGCCAAAAAGCTCAAGCCTGTGATCAACAAGCTCATACCCCATCTCACGGGCAATCTGCTCCTTCAGCGCCTCAAGCTCGGCATGGTAGAATTCGATGACTTCACCAGTTTCCACATCGACCAGGTGTTCGTGGTGCTCACCAGATTCTTCATATCTGGCCCTGCCGTCACCAAATTCCAGCCTGTCAATCACCCCGGCTTCCTCAAGAAGCTTTACGGTACGATAGACAGTTGCAATGGAAATGGTGCTGTCCTCGGCGACAGAACGACGGTAGAGCTCATCAACATCGGGATGGTCGTCAGAATCACCAATCACGCTGACGATTACCTGTCGCTGATTGGTCATCCGAATGCCTTTACCAAGGCATTTTGTAAGCAGATCTTTGGACATTGACGTTCCTGTGCAGCGCTGATTGACGCGCACAAATTGGCATTGATTTCGGAAGGCATCTTGCCGCCTTTCTCGCCAAGTTTCAAGGAGATGTTCAGCTAGCGGAATATCCAGAAAGGCGAAATGGGACGCAATTCAACCATCGTGATTGACCTTACCAAAATAACGGTTCAACCATGCAGGTATGACCATTTCTGACCATAGTTCCGGCCAACAGGAACACAGACACTCTCTTGGTGTTATTCAGCTGTGCGCTGGCATGCTGATCATTCCGTTTCTGGATGTGTTTGCGAAACTTCTTGGTATGGCGCATGGGCCCCTGGAAGTGACTTTCTGGCGTTTCCTCATGCAGACCGTTCTGATGTTGCCCTTTGTGGTCGCGTTACGGCTTTGGCGCGTTCCAGCCGGAACGGCCTTGCTTCAAGCCGGGCGCGGGCTGATGCTTGCTCTGGCAACCATATTCTTCTTTGCAGCGCTTCAGCATCTTCCCATGGCGGAAGCCATCGCCATTTTCTTCGTCCAGCCTGTGATCCTGACAGTCCTGTCTGCGCTGCTCCTTGGAGAACGGCTTCGCATTCGCCGGATAATGGCCATTCTGGTTGGCCTGGCGGGCACGCTGATCATCCTTCAACCTAGTCTGGTGATCTTTGGCTGGCCTGCTGCTCTGCCGCTGGCCTCTGCTGCTTCGATGGCCATTTATATGGTGATGACGCGGCAGCTATCCAGCACTGTACATCCCTATCAGATGCAGTTCATGGGAAGTGTGGCATCGATGATGGTATTGGCACTATTGCTGGCGGTAAGCGCTGCCCTTGGCTTCTCCGATAGCATCATTGTGATGCCCACAATGGTCGAGATCAGCTGGATTATTGGAATGGGCGTTGCCGCAACGCTAGGCCATGCCTTTATCGTCTGGGCAGCGGTAAATGCGCCCACAAACCTTCTGGCACCCTTTCAATATGTTGAAATCATTGGCGCAAGCCTGCTGGGATATCTTGTGTTTGGTGACGTGCCTGCCCCAAGCACCATTGCCGGTGTTGGCATTATTGTCGCCAGCGGTCTCTATCTATTCCACCGCGAGCGCCAACGCCCACTTGGCGCTACTGGTCAGCCCCAGGAGACTGGTTAAACTTGATAATCGCCCAGGGAATACTTGCCACATAGGCGGTGGCAAGGGTCAGGTAAGTGATCCATGGCTGCATGAAAATGCCGGCTATCAGTATCGAACCCCCAGCCAATACCGGCAGAACGGCCACGGCGGGAAGTTTCAGTCGCTTTCCAGCAAATGTTGGGATGGAGGAAACGGCAAGCCCGCCAATAATGACAAGCCATGCACCGACATATGTCGCCTCGCGCGCCCAGGCAATGCCAAGCTCGAGATCAACGCAGATCGGGGTCAGCACAAGAAACGCTGCCGCCGGCGCGGGAACGCCAGTAAAGAAGTCTTTTAACTTTTCATCAGGCTCGCGAAGCTCTGAGTCAAAACGTGCAAGCCGAAGGGCGATGGCCACCGCGTAAAACATAGTGGCCCACCAGGCAAGATTGCCGGAATCCTGCAGCGCCCACAGATAGAGACACAGAGATGGCACCACACCAAAAACAACCATATCGCTGAGGCTGTCCAGCGCCGCACCAAATTTTGAAGATGTCTTGAACCGGCGTGCAGCGCGGCCGTCAAGTGCGTCAAAAACGGCCGCCAGCGTGATCAGCCCAATGACCATTGACCATTGACCATCCAGAGCAAACCGGAGCGCCGTCAAACCAGAAATGAGACCCGCGACAGTGATAATGTTCGGGATCAACCAGAACAAAGATACAGACCTGAAACGACGCTGTTTTGTCTGAGCTGCCGCCATCACGCTTTCCTTGAATCCACTGGCTCCTGAAGCGTTGCCCCAAGATCTGCAAGCACCGTCTCCCCGGCAACCGTGCGCTGGCCAGGCATGACAAGAACGGGCGTTGAGGCAGGAATCCACAGATCTACACGACTGCCAAACCGGATGATGCCAAATTGCTGGCCGATGGCGAGTTGATCTCCAACCCCCGCTTCCAGCAGAATCCGGCGTGCGACAAGCCCGGCAATCTGGACAATCCCAACCTTCTGACCACCAACCATCTCCATAACAACATTCTGGCGCTCATTCGCCTCTGATGCCTTGTCGAGGCTGGCATTCACAAACTGGCCAGCATGGTAGGATGTGGCGGTAACCTTGCCAGCCACAGGCGCACGATTCACATGCACATCAAACACATTCATGAAGATCGCAATACGGCGCCATTCACCAGCCGGTAAATCCAAATCTGCTGGCACGTCTGCAGGTCCGGTTGACAGGACACGGCCATCGGCCGGTGCAATCACCAGATTGTCTGTCACCGGAGTCGTCCGAATGGGATTGCGGAAGAAATACACACACCACAGGCTTAAAAGTGTGCCGGGAAGCGCGAATGGCGGCCAGAATGCGGTGATCAGAACACTGACAAGCACGAAGATGAAAATGAACGGCCAACCAGCCGGGTGGATGGGGACAAGAACCTCATCCGTGATCGCCTTATAAATATTCATGCTGCTTCTTCTGCCCCAACAGTACGCGCAAGAGCCACAACCTAATCGGATCAACGCCAAAAATCACCCGGAAATGCGTGTTGAGCCTATAAGCCGCATCTGGTTATGCGGAGATGACACATAGGTGAATACAGGCTGGCCCGCAAAATCGGGACTAGAGTCGGCTTTCGAAATCGGCTGACAGATCAGCCGCCTGAGCCGCCGCGAGCCCTCGCGCACGAAGCTCAATCAGCTTGCGATCCATCGCCTCACGTTCAAGCTGACGGGGCACCTCAAGGCCAGGCACATCAACATCGATCACCGGAGAAGCTGGTAACTCGATGTTGAAGGGAGCGGATTCAAATGCTTCGGCCCGCGCCTCGTCAAAATCTGATCCCACCGCACCTGCAGGCTCCATATCGACGGGTGCCTTAACAGCCAGATCAGCTGCAAGCTGAGCCATCAACGCATCATCATCGGCGTCGTTCAGCCCCGCATCGGCAGACACCATGTCAGCGTCATTGACCTGCATTGCATCGGCAAGAGCATCGATGTCGTCAGCGGGTGCTGCGACTGGGACATGCGCTGTGACTGGGACATGCGAATCGCCGCCAAAATGAGCATCGATTGCCGATCCATTGGCGGCGATTGGGTCAGCAGCGGCGCTGACAGCCTCCGAATCGAACGCTGGCTCCTGATGAAGAGGGGCTGTCGCCACAGGCATAATCACAGGATACAGCGCCATTTGCTGCTTTTTCGGCTTTTGGACTGGCTGGTCAACAAGCTGACCCATCGACATCTGCAGAAATTCATTCACCAGCACGATCTGCCAGTGGCATGCCTCAACCTCCCAAGGGCGGTCGTGCCAGGCCAGTTCATCGATCATGATCGGCTTGCCACCCATCCAGCGGGCAAATTCAACTTTCTGCCGACGCCGGTTCACTTTCTTCATCTTTGACGTGATCAGCAGCCGTCCATTCATGGCCTGCGCAATGTGCAGCAGTTCATGGGCAATAACCTCGGCCGCATCCCGAATGCCAGCACCGGTGGATACAGTCATCTCAAAGAAATCGGGACGCTTGCTACCAATGACGGCTTTCTTCGGCGCGAGCATGTCACGAGACACAGGCTCACGAACGGCCTGACGCGTCACATCGATCAGCACGACCATCGACTTCTGCTGACGCGCAGTGAACAGCCGGCCCGCCACATAGTTGGCAGCCAGGGTCAGAATTTCGACCTCGCCGGGCCCGGCATCAATGGAGTTCACTTCAATCATGGTCTTCAAAGTCGGTTTGTTTCGGTGATCTGAAGATACGCTACGTTAACAATTTATTAATACCACAGATTCGGTTGCGGCAATTCGCTTCATGTCCGTCATAAATCAGATTCAGTGGTAGGTTGAAAACTGTTTTCTGTCAGCATGTTAATCTTTTCTGCATTGAAATCTTGACCTGCAGCACAGGGTAACGTGTGATCCTGCCGAGACTAACCCCCCGCACAGCAAAGGAATGCTCCAATGGACAATATGTTTGAAACCGGCCTGAAACAGCGTAAGGCGACACTTGGCGATGAATATGTACAGGCGACACTTGATAATGCAGACGATTTCACTCGGCCGTTTCAGGAGGCCATGACAGCCTGGTGTTGGGGGTTTGGATGGGGCGACGACGCAATTGACGCCAAGACCCGTTCAATGATGAATCTCGCCATGATCGGTGCTCTTGGTAAAATGCACGAATGGGAACTTCACTGTCGCGGCGCAATCCGCAACGGGGTCACAAAAGAAGAGATTCGGGCGATCATTCACGTGATTGGCATCTATTGTGGCGTACCGCAGTCACTAGAGTGCTTCCGCGCCGCACGTAAGGTTCTGGAAGAGCAGAACGACTGAGGAAAGCCGCAACCTTTTCTGCAAAATTGTGTGTGTTGGCACGGCAGCCGCAACCTTCTCGATGCATGAAGGACGCACTGTCTGGCCAACATCATGCGCCACCTATATGAGCCAGAATCCATCAAGGAACAAACTGCGTTGGTCCGCAGCGATCATCCATTGGCTTCTGAATTAAGGCTTGCAGCTAACGTTTTACGCTAACAAATTGACTTAAAACTGGACATGCGCCCCATTATGAGTGATTTTCTGATGGGTTAAGTGTACCAAATTGCTAATGGATGTATAAACTGCCGTCAGCAATGTGTGGAATAACTGGGCTGATGAATTTTAGGGGGTCATGAGTGATGCGCCGACTTTGTACCTATTTCCTTGTCGGATCGATTGTGACCGCAGGCGGATCTGCTATTGCAGGTGGCCTGCCGGAAAATAACAGCGGCTCTGCTGCGACTGCAGGGTCGACTGCACAGGCGACTTCAGCGCCAGCGGCACCTGCCGCTGCCGAAACCGCGCCTGCGGCACCTGCGCAGACAAATGCAACGCAGACACCTTCGTCTAACGTAACTGAAACAGCGTCTTCAGTGTCGGATGAAGGTGTAGAGACCGGATCGTTTGTCGCAATTGAAGATGATCCGCTGATCATCGACGCGTCTTCTGTTGTGGATGGAGATGGCGTCGGAAGCATGCAGGTCCAGTGGCAGATTTCTGACAATGGGCAGGTCTGGTCGAACCTGAGTGGTGAAATCCGGCAATCGTTCACACCGCGCGAGCGTCATGTTGGCCGCCTGCTGCGGGTACAGCTGTCTTATGTCGATGGACAGGGCAACCTTGAAACCATCCTCAGCCCACCTTCAAGCCCTGTTCAGAACGTCAACGACAAGCCAAACGGCGCGCCGCAGCTTGTTGGTGCTGCGATGGAAGAAGATGCCCTGGTTGTTGATACCAGCATGATTTCTGACGATGACGGGCTCGGCAATCTGTCAATCATCTGGCAGCGTTCCAGCACCAAGACTGACTGGCAGGCCTTCCCTGAGGTGAATGGCGAGGTTCTTCCCCTGCAGCAACGTCATGTTGGTTACTCCTACCGGGCCGTTGTTTCCTATGTAGATGGCCACGGTACGAAAGAACTTCTGGTCACCAGCCCGTCTGAGACGGTGCAGAATGTCGACGACCCTGTTCAGGGTGAAGTCCAGATCGCTGGCGAAGCCGAAGAAGGCAAGGTCATGACGGTCAGCACTGAAGGCGTGACGGATGAAGACGGCATCGCAAGCATGTCCGTTGGTTGGGAAGCCTCCAGCGACGGGCGGAACTGGCGCGCTATTGAAACGGCGGGCTCAACCCAGCTTGCCCTGTCACAACTGCTTGTCAACAAGCAGATCCGCGCTCGAGTGGCCGTGGTCGACAGCTTTGGTGTCGAGACTGTGATCTTCAGCCAGGCGACAAACACCGTGCGCAACGTCAATAACAAGCCTGCCGGCACTATCTTTGTCCGCCGCGTTGGGGGCTAAGCCTCCTGTTGGAAGGTAGATATCTGACATTTCAGTCATCAACATGTAACAAAGGGCCCTGACAGGGCCCTTTTTTTGTGCAGCTGCCATCTTTTTTTTCTGTCGATTCACTTTTCACTTTGTGCCAAGTCCTTTTTCGGGTCACACTTCATCTTGTATGGAAACGATGTTATTGCACCTAAGTGTTGATAACCGGCGCATCAGCGTCCGCGGGGGCCTTTTGCCCTACCCTTCAAGAAGGTGGCCAGATCAAGGCCAAACCAGCATCCTGTATGAAGCGTCGCCATACGCCACCCTGTCACCCGACTTCTTTAATGGAGCATCCGCATGCGAGTAACCGACCGAGACCCTCGGCCGGAATGTCACGTCATTCCGTTCCATCGCCCCGAAACCGAACATGAGGCTGTTGAAGCGACAAGTATTGCAGCTATGATTGCGGTGACTGTGCTGCATTCTGCGGACGAATCGCCTGAGGATCGACTTCTCGACATTCTGGAACGAAGCGGTGACGTAGAGGTTCTTGACGCTGAGGATGCCATGGAAGAGCTAGATCCCGGCTTTGAAAGCACCACGGCGCTGCCAGCCAACGACAACGCCCGACTGGTAACGATCTAACGCGGACGCGCCTTCAGGACGTATGCGTGACGTCAGCATGCTGAAGCGGCAAACAAGGCTGTGTTGGTTAGCTGAACGCAAGCAAGGTCGGCCCCGCACCGGCCAACCGTCTCCATAGAGGCAGTGACAGCGCCGCAAAAAGCGTCTGCAGGGAAATAATTTCGGCCATCAACTCAGCATCGCCACCAAGTTCGGATGCCAGCGCATAGCTTGAAGACGCCGTTGGGGCGGCCCCGGTAGCCGCCAGTACTGCCAGAGCAAGCGCATCAAGCCCGAGCCACCAGCCCACAGACACAAGTACAAATGGAAACAGGACAAGCTTCGAGACCACAGCCCCGATGAGCGGGACAGCATGGCCGCGAAACGCGCTAAACTGCAGCGAGGCCCCAATACATAATAGCAGAAGGGGCAGGGCTGCATTACCGAGAAACACGGTCATCTGACTTACAAATGCCGGGACTGGTATCTGAAAATATTTGACCAGCAAACCAAGGATGATGGCGCCAAGCAAAGGGTTGCGCGCTATCTCAGCAATGATCGCAGCTTTCAGACCGCGTCCGTCACGCCGCGCCCCAAGGGTCAGAAGCGCTGCCACAGAAACAATGTTCGACACAGGAACCAGCCCCGCAATGGCAAGGGCCCCCATCTGCAGGGCAGAGACCCCGAATGTTCCCTGAAGAATGGACAGCGACAGAAAGCCATTATGACGAAGGGAACCCTGAAGCAATGAGCCTGTTGCCGGTCCAGACATGCCTGTGACGCGACCAAATAGAAGTGCATAGCCAATCATAATGGCGCTGCCGATCAACAACGTTGCCAGAAAAGGCCCAACGAAGGACGCGTTCAGCTCGGCGGTCGACATCAGATTGAAGAGAAGTCCCGGAAACAGCACCCAGTAGCAAAGGCGGGTAATTGAATCCCAGGCAACCTGTGGCAGAAAATTGCGGCGTTTAAGCAGATGCCCAATGGCGACTATGGCAAGCGTCGCCGCGATCGCCGACAGCATCAGAGGCGGCGGCGCATCATACGCCGCCAGCCTTCTGTTAGGTTATTTGGACTCATCGTCAGCGCCGCGACGAAGCAGGCTGACGCCATACCATGCGGCAGGCATCAGGCCAGCCGCCACAATGATCTTGGCAATATCCCCGACAAGGAAAGGCTGCACACCAAAGATGAAGGCCTTCGACATGCCAATCAGGCTGCTGAGATAAGCAAAGCCAAAGGCATAGATCACGATGTTGCCGACAATCATCGCCAGCACAGTGGAGACGGCACCGCGGCCCATGCCACGC
>WTJS01000126.1 GCA_011524735.1 Alphaproteobacteria bacterium | reverse complement strand
GCAGGTCACAGAGGATGAGCTTGCCGGCGGTTGCACTGGTTGTCGCCGTTTTCCGACCTCTCCTTTTCACCCATCTGGCTGGCGCATCATGTCTACCACTTCGATGAATTCACCAGCGGGGGCGCCCTCCGATCCAGTCGCCGATCCTGCCGCCGATCCTGCAGCTGACCCCGCAGCTGACCCCGCAGCTGACCCCGCAGCTGACAAGGCTGCCCTTCGCAAGGCGGCGGCTGCCACCCGTGCTGCGCTGGCGAAACAGATGCCTGATGCTGCCAATCAGCTGGCTGCCCATGCTGACATGATTGCGAACAAAATTGCCGATATTGGCGCAGGCGCTATCGTGGCAGCCTATTTGCCGATCCGGTCTGAACTGTCACCCCTGCCACTTGTGGCGGCGCTAAATGCGCGCGGTGTGGTCACCGCGATGCCGGTGACGCCGGAACCTGAGAACCCGCTTACCTTTCATCAATGGGCACCGGGCGATCCGCTGGTTGATGGGCCGTACAAGACCCAGCAGCCATCCGCTGATGCGCCGCTTGTTACCCCGGCCGTGATCCTTGCGCCGATGCTCGCCTTTGACGCTGCCTGCTGGCGGCTAGGCTATGGCGGGGGATTCTATGACCGTACGCTTGGCGGGCTTCGTGCGGCTGGCAGAACGGTCACCGCCATCGGGATTGCCTATGACGGCCAGAAGGTGGGCCAGGTTCCCACCGGTCCTTATGACATGGCGCTGGATGGCGTGCTGACGCCGTCGGGCCTGATCCAGCCGCCCGCCGCAACCTCTGGAGAGTTATGATGCGCGTTCTGTTTCTGGGCGATATCGTCGGGCGCAGCGGCCGCAATGCGGTGATTGAACAGCTTCCCGGTCTGCGCCGTGAACTGGCGCTCGATTTTATTGTGGTGAATGTTGAAAATGCCGCTGGCGGTTTTGGTGTCACCCCGGCCATCTGTGATGATGTGCTGGCGGCGGGGGCGGATGTGCTCACCACCGGCAACCATGTCTGGGACAAGCGTGAGATTTTCGACTATATCGCCAACCAGCCGCGGCTTCTGCGTCCGCTGAACATGGCAGAAGGCGTGCCGGGTGAAGGCTCGGTAACCGTCACCAACGACGCCGGTCAGCGGTTCACCGTGGTGAATGTCATCACCAATCTGTTCATGGCTGACTATGAACCGGTTTTCCCGGCGGTGAATGCGGCGCTTGTCCGCAACAAGCTTGGCCGTGATGCTGATTTCATCATGATCGATGTTCATGGTGAGGCAACGTCGGAAAAGATGGCGATTGGCCATTATGCGGATGGCCGTGCGTCAATGGTGGTTGGCACCCACACCCATGTACCAACCGCCGACCACCAGATTCTGGCGGGCGGCACGGCATACCAGTCTGATACCGGCATGTGCGGTGATTATGACAGCGTCATTGGCATGAACAAGGAGGCGGCCACCGCCCGCTTCACCGGCACTGACGGGCCGCGCCTGTCGGTGGCCATGGGGGCGCCAACATTATGCGGTCTGCTGGTTGAAAGCGACGCTGACGGCCGGGCGATTTCGGTGGAACCGCTGCGCCGTGGGGGCAGGCTGTCGGCCCACACCCCCACAGCCGCACCCCGGGAGACGGAGCTGGCCATCGGCAGCGATGTGATCGACGCTGGCGTTACCCGTGCCTAATTTGGTATAGCTTGGCGTGGCCAGCGCGTCCTGGGCGGACTGGCCTACACCTATCGATTTTGACCACCCATTCGTGACCACCCTGAGGATGAAGACCCGAACACCATGGCAGGCCATAGTAAATTCAAGAATATTCAGCATCGTAAAGGCGCACAGGACAAGAAACGCGCCAAGGTGTTTTCCCGTCTGATCAAGGAACTGACCGTGGCGGCCCGCGCCAGTACCGACCCGTCATCGAATCCGCGTCTGCGCACGGCACTGACGGCGGCCCGCGCCGCCAACATGCCAAAGGACAATATTGAACGCGTTCTGAAAAAGGCCGAGGGCGGTGATGGCGAGATTTATGATGAAATCCGCTATGAGGGTTATGGACCGGGCGGCACCGCGCTGATTGTCGAGGCGATGACTGATAACAAGAACCGCACCGCCTCCGAAGTGCGCGCTGCCTTCAGCAAGTTTGGCGGATCGCTTGGTGAAACCGGATCGGTCAGCTTCATGTTCGACCGCGTCGGCCAGATCATCTATGCCGCCGATGCCACCGATGCTGACAGCATGTTCGAAGCCGCTCTTGAAGCAGGGGCCGACAATGTTGAAAGTGATGACGAAACGCATGAGATCACCTGTGCCACTGAAGATTTCCATGCCGTCAGCGAAGCCCTTGAAGGCAGCTTCGGGGCCCCAGCGGAATCCGGCCTTGTCTGGAAGCCGCAGAACACCATTGAAGTGAATGAAGATCAGGCCTCAACGCTGATCAAGCTTCTGGACACGCTCGACGATAATGACGATGTGCAGAACATTGCGTCGAACTTCGATATCTCCGACGATATTCTGGCAAAGCTGGCCTGATGGGCGGGGCGGATGCGCATTCTTGGCATTGACCCAGGCATCCGCAATACCGGTTGGGGAATCGTCAGCCTGACTCGCGGCACGCTGACCCATGTCGCGAACGGCGTGATCCAGCCTGATCCTGCTGCGCCGGATGCCGCCCGCCTGTCGGTCATTGCCGACGGGCTTGCCGATATCATCCAGACACACCGGCCCAACGCCGCTGCCATTGAAGCCATTTTCGTCGCCAAGTCGGCCGCCTCTGCACTGAAGCTTGGCATGGCGCGTGGCGTGGCGATGATGGCGTGTGGTACGGCCGGTCTGGATGTTGCCGAACTGGCGGCGCGGGAGGTCAAAAAGGCCATTGTCGGAACAGGCAGCGCTGACAAGGCCCAGATGGGCGCCATGGTCACCCGGCTTCTGGGGGTGCAGGCGGCCAATGCCGATGCTGCTGATGCGCTGGCCATTGCGATTGCAGCGGGGAATGGGGGGATGCCGGCAGGGCTTGAACCTGCGAAAAAGGCGTCCACTGGGGGTGG
>WTJS01000181.1:7284-12333 GCA_011524735.1 Alphaproteobacteria bacterium | reverse complement strand
CGCCAGTATTGCCCCTCACCTGACAGATGAGGCGGCAGAATGTTTCCAAGGGGAAGATTCCAGCACCAAGGTTGATCCTGCACCGAAATACAGATTTGACCTGCCGCGGCTTGTAAAAAGCCAGCTTCGCGATGCCGGCGTCGAGGACATTCATGACTGCGCCATGGATACCTACGGCTCTAGCCTCCTGGGCCCCTCCGATTCTCCAGCTTATTTCTCCCATCGACGTGCCACACACGCCAAAGCGGCCGATTCAGGGCGCCAGATTTCAATTATCTGCTGCGGCGTGTGAAACCTGACAAACCCATCAGACGGAAATGAAACGACATGCCACATCTCTATATTTTTCTAGGACTTCTTATGTTCGGGCTTCTGGCCAGCTGCTTTATGGGATAGCTGTCACACGGGCAAAAAATTACAATTCCATGACAAACCTTCTGTTAACCGCTTGCCCCCCGAAAGGCTGATTGCTATCAACATGCTCTCATTGTTCGAGGCTGCAATGCCGGGGGCCACTGGGTCTAAATGAAGATTCTTTCCTGTAATAGTAACCGTCCCCTTGCGGAAGCGATCGCTGCTTATCTCGATGTTCCGCTGACCAAAGCTGACGTCCGCCGCTTCGCAGACATGGAAGTGTTCGTCGAAATTGGCGAGAACGTCCGCGGTGAAGATGTTTTCGTTGTTCAGTCGACCTGCTTCCCTGCGAACGACAATGTCATGGAGCTTCTGGTTGCGCTTGATGCGCTGCGTCGCGGGTCAGCGCGCCGCGTGACTGCTGTTCTGCCATATTACGGCTACGCTCGTCAGGACCGTAAATCAGGCCCACGAACGCCGATTTCTGCCAAGCTTCTGGCAAACCTGATCACCTCAGCGGGCGCTGACCGCGTGCTGACTATTGACCTGCATGCAGGACAGATTCAGGGCTTTTTCGATATCCCGACTGATAACCTGTTTGCTGCGCCAGTCTTTATCGAGGACATCAAATCGCGTTATGACGGTGCGAAGCTGATGATTGTCTCGCCTGACGTCGGTGGTGTGGTGCGGGCCAGATCGCTGGCAAGCCGCCTTGACGCAGATCTCGCCATTATCGACAAACGCCGTCCCAAGGCTGGTGTTTCAGAGGTAATGAACATCATTGGTGATGTATCCGACCGGCACTGCATCATGGTTGACGATATTGTCGATTCCGGGGGAACGCTGTGTAACGCTGCCGCCGCCCTTATCGACAGTGGCGCCATCAGCGTTGATGCCTACGTCACACACGGGGTGTTGTCAGGCGGCGCTGTGAGCCGCGTAGCATCTTCACCTTTGCAGTCTCTGGTCACAACCGATTCGATCCCTGCGACTGAAGCCGTACGGGTGGCACGGAACATTCGACACATCTCAATCGCGCCGCTCTTGGGTGAGGCGATCCGCCGGATTAATGAAGAACGCTCGGTCTCGACATTGTTCTAGGTCTTGCGTTTGGGCATAGCCTGCAACATACCGTCAAATCCCCCCTTTTTCCTTGAGTTTCAGGCGTAATGCGCCTATACCCCGCGATGCCGCGCACCCCTGGAGGCGTGGCGCATTGTTTAAGCAAGGAGCAATACAATGTCTGACATCACAACCATCAGCGCTTCCGAGCGCGAACGGGTCGGTAAGGGGTCCGCCCGTGCGGCACGCCGCGCAGGCCTGGTCCCTGCCGTAATCTACGGCGACAAGAAAGACCCCGTGGGAATCAATATGGAGTCCCGCGAAATCACCAAGATTGTTCATCAGCCCGGTATTTTTGGCCGTTTGCTGAGCATCGAGGTCGGCGGTAAGAAGCACACCGTGCTGACCCGTGACATTCAATTCCATCCGGTGAATGACACGATTATGCACATGGATTTCCTGCGCGTTTCGCAGTCGGCGACAGTTGCCGTAGCGGTACCAGTCGAATTCATCAATGAAGACAAGTGCCCAGGCATCCGTATCGGCGGTGTTCTGAACGTTGTTCGTTATGAGGTTGAACTGAACTGCCCAGCGACAGCCATTCCCGAAAAAATCACTGTTGATCTGGATGGTGTGAAGATCGGTGATACGATCCACATCAGCGCCATTCCGCTCCCCGATGGGGTTAGCCCAACCATTTCAGACCGTGACTTCACCGTGGCCACCCTGGCATCACCAGGGGGCGGCGTGAAGAACGAAGATGATGAAGGCGAAGAGGGTGCCGCAGAAGACGGCGACGCCGAAGCCTAATGATATAGGGGCTGGGTTTCGATCTGGCCCCTTATCCATTGTGCCGTCAGCTCTGGCTATGTCTGGCCTGCAATGACGGTTTTGTCGTAAAATCCTGAGCAACCGAGGACGCCATGCTTCTGTTTGTTGGTCTTGGGAATCCTGGAAGTGAATATGCTCATAACCGGCACAATGCCGGCTTTATGGCGCTTGACAGTCTTGCCGACAGACACAGCTTTTCTCCATGGAAAATGAAATCTGGTGCACTTGTCAGTGATGGCAGGGTTGGCACAAGCAAAGTCATACTGGCAAAACCCCAAAGCTTTATGAACAAGTCGGGATTACCCGTCGCTGAGATAGCGCGCTTTTACAAGATCGCTGTTTCAGACATTTTTGTGTTCTATGATGAAATCGATCTGGCCCCAGGAAGGATCCGCGTAAAGGTGGGGGGTGGCCATGGTGGTCACAATGGCATCCGCGACATCGACCGGCATCTCGGGCAGGATTATTGGCGGGTGCGTATGGGTGTTGGTCGCCCAGAACAGGTCATTCCCGGATCGCGCATCGATATCAAGAAATGGGTTTTGATGGACTTTGCCCGTGAAGAGGAAGCTGGATGGCTTTCTGACCTGCTAAGGGCCATGGCTGACGAGGCCGAGCGCCTGACCCAGCATGACGATGGTGGTTTTATGAGTCGGGTTGCCTATCTTGCACCCGCTGCCAAACTGCCAGGCAAAGACGATGACAGTTCTGCCGACGTTTCCGGCAAACCAGAAAAGGAATAATCATGGGTTTTAACTGCGGCATTGTAGGCCTTCCGAATGTTGGTAAATCAACATTGTTCAATGCGCTGACAGAGACTGCGGCAGCTGAAGCGGCCAATTATCCCTTCTGCACCATTGAGCCAAATACAGGACGGGTAGCGGTACCTGATCCACGGCTCGATAAGTTGGCCAACCTTGCCAAATCAGCGAATGTCATTCCGACGCAGCTTGAGTTTGTAGATATCGCCGGACTCGTGCGCGGCGCCTCCAAAGGCGAAGGACTTGGCAACCAATTTCTTGGCAATATTCGGGAAGTTGACGCCATCGCGCATGTTCTTCGATGTTTCGAAAATGACGACATCACTCATGTTGACGGGTCGGTTGACCCGCTTCGTGATGCCGCGACTGTCGAGACAGAACTCATGCTTGCGGACCTCGACTCCCTTGAGAAGCGTATGGCCGCGCTGGTGAAGAAAACACGCGGCGGTGACGCCGAGGCCAAGCGCGATCTTGCCCTGATGGAAAAACTGTTTCCGCAACTGTCAGATGGAGTGCCTGCGCGGTCAGCCACAGGTCTGACACAGGATGAGGAAGTTCGCCTGCCTCAACTGCAACTCCTGACATCAAAGCCAATCCTTTATGTCTGTAATGTCGCCGAGCATGAGGCAGCCACCGGGAACCAGCATTCCGCCGCAGTTGCCGCGCATGCGGAAGCTGAGGGGGCTGCTCACGTTGTAGTTTCGGCTGCTATCGAGTCTGAAATTGCCCAGCTTGATGCAGATGACAAAGCTGAGTTTCTCTCCGAACTTGGACTTGAAGAAGCCGGCCTTGCCCGCCTGATTCGCGCTGGATATGGGCTTTTGAGCCTTCTGACATTCTTCACTGTTGGTCCAAAAGAGGCCCGTGCATGGACTGTGGCTGCAGGATCATCAGCACCCGAGGCAGCAGGCGTCATTCATACCGACTTCCAACGTGGCTTCATTCGGGCTGAGACTATTTCCTTTGATGACTACATCGCTTGTAGCGGGGAATCTGGGGCCCGGGATGCCGGTAAATTGCGTATCGAAGGAAGCGACTATAAGGTTGCTGACGGCGATGTGTTCCACTTCCGCTTCAATGTTTGATTAGATAAGGCCCGCCTACCGGAGATATCCCATGACAGAGATGATCCAGCTGACCGCTGAGGACGGTCATCAGCTTACAGCCTGTGTTGCAGGTGACCCATCAAATGCAAAAGGCAGCATTGTTGTCCTTCAGGAAATATTCGGACTGAACGGTCATATCCGCGACCTGCCACGCCGCTTTGCTGAGGCTGGATATTACGCCGTTGCACCCGCGCTGTTCGATCGTGTCGAGCCTGGTCTTGAATTGGATTACGATGCGGATGGGCGCGCTCGCGGCATCGAATGCAAGAATGCTGTTGACGGCCACGCGATCCTGGATGTGTCTGCCGCCATTTCAGCAGCTTCCATGGCTGGGCCTGTAAGTGTGGTGGGGTTCTGCTGGGGCGGCTCTCTTGCCTGGCGGGCAGCCACCTGTCTAAGCGGGCTTGCAGGCGCCGTATCCTATTATGGGGGTGAGCTTCCAGCCAAAGCCGGCCTCGCCTCGCATTGCCCTGTTACGGCCCATTTTGGCAGCCGCGACAAGGGCATCCCTCTTGACGGGGTCAATACCTTCATTGCGGCGCAGGCCTCATCAGACCCTCATGTGACCACCTTCGTCTATGACGCCGATCACGGCTTCAATTGTGATGCGCGTAGCCAGTTCGATGAAGCTGCTGCCACAGAAGCCTGGACCCGCACCCTGACATTTCTTGATGAGGTTAGCAGCTGACAGCGGTTCACCTGACATCACGACCGATACACTAGCAAGGTAAAAGCCTAAAAGTCAGATAACAAAAACCCCGGCCTCGGCCGGGGTTTTTCAATTCAGAAATCATGTCCTGTGGGTGATCAGTGAAGGTCGGCCCAGACGCGCCGCTTGGCGAGATAGGACATGACCAGGAAGATCGACAGGAAAAAGACAGCGGCAACACCAATACGCTTGCGTATTTCAAGCTTGGGCTCAGCGGCCCACATCA
>WTJS01000181.1:0-7184 GCA_011524735.1 Alphaproteobacteria bacterium | reverse complement strand
GCGGCAACACCAATACGCTTGCGTATTTCAAGCTTGGGCTCAGCGGCCCACATCAGGAAATGTGTCACATCAGCAGACAGCATTTCAGCTGTGGTTGGCGTACCGTCGGAATATTCCACATCATCGCCATAGATCGGCTGAGGCATCGCAATCAGGTGACCAGAATAGGCATTGTTGTAATACATGCCATCTGGGACATCCTTGCTTGCGGGTGCATCCACATACCCAATCAGCAGGCTGTAGAGATAGTCAGCACCATTGGCGCGGGCCTTGGCAATCAGCGAAAGGTCTGGCGGCATCGCACCATTATTATTGGCACGGGCCTCATTATCATTCCGATATGGCCCAGGAATGATGTCGGCCGGACGCGCCGGACGCATGAACATCTCGCCATCTTCATCTGGACCATCCATGACTTCGTAATCAGCCGCGATCGCCTTGATCTCAGCTTCGTTGTAGCCAAGGTCAGCCAGATTGCGGAATGCAATATATTCGAGGCCATGGCAGCCGGCGCAGACTTCACGATAAACCTGAAATCCACGCTGCATGGACGCCTTGTCGTAGTGACCAAACGGACCAGAGAAGCTCCAGTCGCTCTTCACCAGAGTGACGTCACCACCACCAGCGGCAAGCGCCGCACCGTTCAGGCCGAACAAGCCGGCCATCGCGGTGACAGAAGCAATCAGAAACTTACGCATCAGGCAGCTCCCTTCGCGGTCGCAAGTACCGGTTCGGAAATCGACTTCGGTAGTGGTTTCGTGGTCTCAAACACACTGAGCATCGGCAGGATGATCAGGAAGTGCAGGAAATACCAAGCTGTGGCAATGCGCGAAAGCACAACATAGATACCCTCGGCTGGCATCGCACCAAGATAGCCAAGTGCAATACCGTCGATGAACAGCAGCCAGAAGAAGATGCGGAACAATGGACGGAAGCGTGCAGAGCGAACTGGCGAACGATCAAGCCACGGCAGCACAAACAGGACCAAGATGGCGCTGAACATCAGCAGCACGCCACCGAGCTTGTCAGGAACGGCGCGCAGGATCGCGTAGAATGGCAGGAAATACCACTCCGGCACGATGTGTGCCGGTGTCTGCATGGCGTTGGCCGGAATGTAGTTATCCGGATGGCCCATGGCGTTCGGGAAGAAGAACACGGCGATTGCGAGAAGCAGCAGGAAGGCTGCAATACCGACCATATCCTTGAGTGTGTAGTAAGGATGGAAGGAGATTGTGTCCTGTGGCCCCTTAGCATCGATACCGATCGGGTTGTTTGAACCAAACCGATGCAGCGCGATGATGTGCAGTACAACGACGCCTGCAATCAGGAACGGCATCAGATAATGCAACGAGAAGAAGCGGTTCAATGTTGGGTTATCAACCGAGAACCCGCCCCACAGGAAGGTCACGATCGACTCACCAAAAAACGGCACGGCAGAGAAGAGGTTGGTGATCACTGTGGCGCCCCAGAAGCTCATCTGGCCCCACGGCAGCACATAACCCATGAACGCGGTTGCCATCATGAGAAGGAAAATCACAACACCCAGCATCCACAACAGTTCGCGTGGCGCCTTGTAGGAGCCGTAATACAAACCGCGGAAGATATGAATGTACACAACAATGAAGAAGAAGCTCGCCGTGTTCATATGGATGTAGCGAATAAGCCATCCGTGGTTCACGTCACGCATGATCCGCTCGACCGAGCTGAACGCATGATCAACATGCGCTGTGTAGCTCATGGCCAGAACGATACCCGTCACGATCATGATGACCAGTGACAGGCCGGCAAGAACGCCAAAGTTCCAGAAATAGTTCAGGTTCTTTGGCACCGGGTAATGATATTTTTCGTGCTCCATCATCGAGAAGATGGGAAGACGGTGGTCAATCCATCGCACGACGGGATTTGCAAACTTTTCAGAAGACATGGTCTCTCTAGCCTCCAGTAGTAACGATGAGATCAGCCGATGCGAATGACGCTGTCGGACAGGAATGTGTAAGGCGGCACTTCAAGGTTTGTCGGTGCAGGACCTTTGCGGATCCGTCCCGATGTGTCGTAGTGCGAACCGTGGCATGGACAGAACCAGCCTTCGTAATCGCCTTTGACTTCACCCGTTTTCTGACCAAGCGGCACACAGCCGAGATGCGTACAAACGCCAACGACAACCAGAAGCTCAGGCTTCTGGACGCGAGTCTCGTCCTCTTCCGGGTGACGAAGCTCGCCACTGTCGATCGCGTTGGCGCGCGCGATCTCGTCCTTGGTGCGGTGCCGAATAAATACCGGCTTGCCCCGCCAGGTCACGGTAATGGCCTGACCTTCGACGATCTTGGACACGTCAACTTCAGTGCTAGCCAACGCTAGTGTGTCAGCGGCCGGGTTCATCTGATCAATCAGCGGCCACGCGACAGCAGCAGCGCCAACGGCACCCATCGCATAGGTCGCCACGACAATGAAGTCGCGACGTTCCGGGTCTTGAACGCCGTTTTCGGCAGTCCCGGACTTAGCTTTAGAATTTGCCATTCTTCCCTCTTTAACTAGCGGCCCCACATTATCTCTGCAGGCGCAAAACGCTTGTAGTCAGGCCGCAAGCGCGGCTTTTGCAGAAATCTCCCTCAGGCACCTGCCAGGCGGCAGTGGTTTGGCGGAAATAGCACCCCACGCCAAACGCCGACTTTCTAGCATGAGACAGTCCGCATTCCCAATGCATTTTGCCATTGTTTTGCAAAAAATAACTGCGCCATCCGTCGCACCCTGACGGCAGCACGATAGAAATTCCGCGGCGTGACGCGCAGTCAGGGCCAGCGCACTTCAGGAGGCAGGCTCATCAGAATGGCTTCAATATTCCCACCGGTTTTCAAGCCGAACAGTGTGCCGCGGTCGTAGAGAAGGTTGAATTCAACATATCGACCACGCCTGACGAGCTGGTGATGGCGCTCTTCCTCAGTCCAGCTCTGGTTCATCCGATCGCGGACAATGGCTGCATATCCGCTTTCAAAATGTCTTCCAACATCCTTTGTAAATGCCAGATCTGCGTCCCAGTCACCAGTGTCGAGATTGTCGTAGAAAATACCGCCAGCGCCACGTGGTTCATCACGATGCGGCAGGAAGAAATACTCATCGCACCATTTTTTGTACTTCGGGTAATAGTCTTCATCATGAGAATCGCACGCGGCCTTCATGGCTGCGTGAAACGCATCGCCAGCTGCCTGATCAGGCTGTATGGGCGTCAGATCACCGCCCCCCCCAAACCATGACTTGGACGTCACAATGAAGCGGGTATTCATATGAGCTGCTGGCACATGCGGATTACAGGGGTGTGCTACCAGCGAAATACCTGATGCCCAGAACTCACCAGTCCCATCTGCCCCTGGGATTTTCTGCCGGAATTCCTCAGAAAATACGCCATGGACGGTCGAGATGTTGACGCCCACTTTTTCAAACACACGGCCATGCATCAGGCTCATCTCGCCGCCGCCGCCGCCATCGCGGTTCCAGCTTTTACGTTCGAATCGGCCTGCCTTCAGATCCACATGACGCGTTCCAGCGAGATCATCCTCAATGGCCTCAAAGCTTGCGCAGATGCTGTCGCGAAGCGAGCGGAACCAAGTCGCAGCAACGTTTTTTCTGTGATCCAGTTGGTCCTGCGATGTCTCTGTCATGAACCTGTCCTACCTCTCGCGGTAACTATGATGCGGATGGATCAGTCGGCTACAGCTCAGCCAATAGCTCAGTCGAACTAAGAGTAAAATCACTCTCCACCCACATCGTCTGAAGCCGCGCCAAGCTCTCGCCCACGGCTGGGCCTTTGTCAACGCCATGCGACAAAAGATCGGTGGCGGTGACAGGGAAAGTGGGAGGCTGCCAGTCAGCAAGTCGCTGGAAAACGGCAAGATCAAATTGCATACCACTCCGAGCTGCACTGACGGCATAATGTGCCGCTGGCTGGCGGTCCTTTTCCAGCATGAACCAGGCATATCGCTGCCAGACAGATCCTGCCAACTGGGCATGTTGCCTCTTAGAATCGGCCACATCCAACCCAATCAGAAACCGCGATTCGCGTCGCGATAGGCGCAATCTTTCAACAAGATGTTTTGAACTGCCAACTGGAATGCCCGCAGCAAGTGCCACAAGCCAGACCAGATCACCGCATGCGGTCTGAAGGTCGGCAACAGGCACGGCAGCGATGGCATCTGCATCGAGCTCGACGCCAAGCGCTGCGCGCGCCAGCCCCGTCGACTGCATCACTGATATACTATGAAAGGCCCCCGCAGTGGACAGCATCTTGCGACATTCATCCGCCACACGTTCACCGGACAACTTGCTGGCACTGCCGGCCTGATGTTTCAAAGCCGCCAATGCAGCTTGAGAGGCCTCTAATTGTGACGAACCAGACTTGGCATCACCAGACTGCTCCCCCGCAAGGCCTTCATTTGGGGCACCCCGGCCAAACCGGGGCAGGAAGCGACAGTAACGAAGCATGCGAAGGGCATCCTCGGCGACCCTCTGATGAGCATCTCCAACAAATCTCAGTATCCCTGCCTGAAGATCGGCCATGCCACCCAGCGGATCCTGAAGCTGGCCATTACGGTCGATGTAAAGTGCATTGATCGTGAAGTCCCGCCGCGCAGCATCCTGTTTCCAATCATCGCTGAAAGCCACCACCGCATGTCGTCCGTCAGTTTCAACATCGACACGAGTTTGCGTCAGCTCAACCGTATGGTCGCCTTCGACGAGCGTAACAGTACCATGTGACAGTCCAGTCTCCACGACACGCATCCCTGCAGTTCGCAGGATGGTCGACACCTCAGCAATCGGTGATGCCACCGCCATGTCCAGATCGAGAATATGAAAACGTGCCGGGCGGCCACTGGCCACCCAGTCCCGCACCGCACCGCCGGCAATCCGCGCTTCATACCCATGATTGGCCATAAGATCGAAAACACGGCGGGCCAGAGGCGGAATCGGAAAACGCCGGTCAGTGACGCTGGTTACCTTATCAGCGGGAGTGCCCGTCCTAGCTTCCCCCATCAAATCCACCTGAGGTGATTTTGCCATCCTTCAGCGTTGCTGGCTGATAGGATTTCGTAGGGTCAGCAGCCCCGCTTTCCAGGAAAATTGCGCCAAGAAAGAAGACGGCAAGCCCAGCACAAGCCCCGATAACATGATGCATGCCGATACCAGCTGAATCGGGGAGGGTTTCACCACGCGCCTTGGCCCGTCGAGTTTGCACGGCCTTGATCAGACTCATGACCAGAATGGCGGCCAGAATGGCAATGGCGATGATCAAATAACGACGCATGTTTCTATCCCTCCAGATGAGCCGAAATATCAGCGCTGCGCGGCTGAGCTGGTTGCCTGATCCGCCCAGCAAGGTCAACCAGAATGGCCGCAGACAGTCCCCAGATGTGATGCTCGTCATGTTCTATGACCCAGACTTCGCGCCGGACTCCCTCACGAATGTATGAATCGCGCCGATGGCGAAGAGGATCGACGAGATCAGCCAGCGGGAACATAAAAACCTGTGCCACCTCATCTGGCGCGGCGCAGAGCTTCACGTCTGGGTCAACGAGGCCAACAACAGGTTGGACAACAAAGCCAACCGGGCTGGAAACAGGATCAAGCCCTCCTATCACTTCTACTTGTGACGGGGCTAGCGCCACCTCTTCATCGGCTTCGCGAAGAGCGGTTGCCACAAGGGAGGGGTCCTGCGGATCCACCTTGCCGCCGGGAAACGCTATCTGCCCAGCATGATGCGCAAGATGATGCGCGCGCTCTGTCATGATCACCTGCCAGATGCCATCCCTTGCCGTCAGGCCAACCAGAACTGCTGCGGGACGCCCAGCCTCATGGCGCAACGCTTTTGGAATGGGGCTGAGACTTGCCGCGGCGACTGGGGCTGACATCATGATGCGGTTTCCCCATCGAGTTCAAAGAATTGGCCATGACTCCACACCCCAAGATTGCCACCCGGACCTTCAACACTCAGCGCTGCCAGCTCATAGAAAACAGGACGTGAGAGACACGCTTCCAGCCCGTCTCGAACGACCACATACGGACGGAGGTCACCTGCGCCAGAGGCAGGGGCTCGCATCGCCAATATGTGATCTATGCCAACCGGCACATCATCCCCGACATTTGTGGTGATCGTGATCTGCTGCTCGAGACCTTGTCCCTCAATGTTGACTGAAACACCAATGAAAGGCGCGTCCTCAACTTCGATCCTGCCACGTTCAACCGGCGTGACAAGCCAGTAGGTGCCATCCGCCTCACGCTGAAGAACGGAGGCAAAAAGTTTAACCAGAGCAGGTCTTCCAATCAGCCCACCTTCATGAAACCAGCTGCCGTCTGCAGCAATTCGAATGTCAAACTCCTGAGGCACAGGCTGATGAAGTTTCTGCAGTTCTGCCTGCTGAAGTTCTGCCTGGCTGCCCCCTTCTGGCGGCTGCGAACTGTTTGGGGGCGGGGTGTCGCTATATTGGGTCATGGCAGGAGTGTAGCGCGAAGTTACATCAAGAAAAAACACTCTGTCAGGGTTTCTTGCAGCGGCACGATGCCTCGATCAAGCTCTCACCCATACCTTGGGAAAAATTTCTGCAAAAATTGACAGGTTATTAACTTTGCTTTGGCATGATAGGAGCCTCCTTTCAGGCTGGCCATGGCCCGCTGTGCTGGCCTGACCCATAATCACGGGGCCAGGATGCGTGCACAAATCGCCATCACCCGCAATGGAATTACCCAGGCCAGCACCGAAACGACGCCGCCTGATGGCGGGGTGTTAGCTCGTCGCGCCAATCGGGATTTTCAAATCATGTTGCACCGCAGGGTAAGCGAAACGGCCCTGATCAACCTGATGCGCGCACTACGTGCAGTAGATGCCGGGATGGTTATGACCTTGGTAACAGCAGGCAGTAGTACTAGAGGCCTTTCACGGCGAGAACTCTGTTTGCAACTTACCCTGCGCGCCCTCGGTATCATCGAAGCCGAACATGAATCCCTCTTTATGAGCAATCTGGAACTTTTTAACGCCGCACGACCGCAACCGGCCATCCGATCAAAGAATCTGCTGCGGCTAGCCAAATTGCCACTTGCTGGAAAGGACGCCCCAACGGCCCTCATGCAAGTCAGCGCTGCTGGCATTCGTAATCTTGTTTCGGTCGGTCAGAACAGATCCATGCGTCTATATTACC
>WTJS01000023.1 GCA_011524735.1 Alphaproteobacteria bacterium | reverse complement strand
CTATCAAAACCTCGCCTATCTGATCCAGATCAGCGGCAATGATCGCCTTTGCTGAAGACATATACTCAAATATTTTTGTAGGAGAACCAAAGAAAGGGGTGCCATCTGGGTTGGACACATGAGGTGACAATAGAATGTCGGTACTCGCTAAAAACAATGGAGCCAAATCTTGCGCAATCAAGCCTGGCCACCGGACGAATTCAGCGTAATTCGGATCCTTTGCGAGAGCACGGACGGCATCGCTGTGCTGACCATCTCCGCAAATTACAAAAACAAGTTTTTTGTCTCTTACCCATTGGCCGTTCGTATCAATGAGTTGGCGAATGGCGTCACACAGGAACGGGATCCCATGCCAGGTACCAAATGTTCCGATAAACCCGGCAACAATACTATCCCGCGGAACATCCATGTCATTTAACAGCTCGCGACGCTGCTCTGTCGAATACCTATCAGGGCTGAACATGGTGACATCGACGCAGTTTGGGTAATAGACAACCCGCTCCGGATCAATACCTTCGGCAACCAATTCGTCACGTAATACGCTGCTGACGGTTACCACCAAATCTGCCGCATGCAGGGTTTTGAGTTCAGCCTTGCGCGACAAGCCGGAAAAAAACGTGCCATAGCCCCAGTTTTTGGATCCCCACGCCTCAGATCCATTATATTCAACTACAAGGGGTACATCAATCTGACGCCGAAGCGACGTCGCAAGATAATTTGATCGGGATAACCTTTGGTAAATAAAACCTGGCGGCCCTTCCGAAACATCGGTGATGGCTCCTTTGATCTGTCCTATAAGATCGCGGCTATGAGAAAACAACGCCCAGTCAACCGGCATTGGACAGGTTACGTTGCATTTCAGGCGATGATAGTCCACGCCAGGATCGAGCCCCTCAAGCGGCATTGTGCTGGCGTATCTGACATCATACCCTTTATCGACTAAGGCGTTGGCCACACCTGCGATATGGCCGAGTGCGCCGCCTGCCCGGACGCCGTACATAAGGTTGCCGTTAATATAAAGGCATGAAGTGTTCTGCATATCGAAGCGCCGCAATCGGGACTGGGCAATACCAGACCCCAGAGAGACTGTAGACCGCAAAAAAGCGAATGTATTTTTTAACGCTCCAAGGCCGATGCTGATGGCGGACTGCAATACAAGCCCACCAGATAGGGATATGCACTCTCCATCATCCAAATAACATACAAGTCCACGTCTTGTTTCCATCAAACAAGAACAAAGGATCAGCATCTTCAAATAGAACGAGGCACCTCTGTTTTCGACGGCGACAATTTTCAGATCTGCCTTCAGCTGCCTGAGTGCTGACGCAGCCGCACGCATCCCACCCGCACGCAAAGTAGATAGATTAGCGAAGTGCAGTTTGGGACCAAATCGATCAGACAGGTTCTGACGCGCAGCCCGCGCTAGCGGATGCGACGTAAAGACAATAACCTTTTCGCTGCTCGGACAATTGGTCAAATCGAACATTTCCGTTATTAGATTTCGCGAACTGACCGTCAGTCAGGAACAATCACAGTGTTTAAAGAACCACTAGCCAGCTTGCAACTCAGCAACAAGCGCGTTGTTTCGACCTTTGTCCCATAAGACGGAGCGATGAAATGACGTTGGACCTCTGCATGCCAGTCCGCACTTGAACTCCATTGCATTCTGAAGTTGGAAGATGGGGTGGTGAGAGTTGCTGAATTACCATCAAGGTCATTGATCATCACCCCAGCTGCGAAATGAAAAGGTACTGTCACATCATGCAGCCTGTCGCTCCCAAACTCATCCCGTACTATCAGCTGACTGGCCGCGTGATGCATCGTCATTTGACGCTTAAGCTGCACTGGATGTTCAAGTCTATGATACCCGTCATGGGTTAGGTAAACTTCGTCACAATCTGCTTGAAACGAGTGATAGAGGCATTTCGGGTGCGCATCCTCTCGAAGAAGCCATAACAGGTCAGGTGCATAAAACCGGTTGATTTGCTCATCGTCGATCTGCGGTGTGTTGTGGAAAGAGGTTCCCCTGTAGGCGTTCCGTGACGAATAATCCGACGTATATACATGGCAACCACTATCGGCGATTAAGTGCACGCCGCCAAGCACGGCATCGAACGACATCGCGTCATTGTGAGAATGCCCCCCACGTCCGTTCATACCCATCGGTTGGGCGAGGACGATGACATGATCAGAGCTGTTGCGAAGTACAAAAATACCAGATACGGGAAAGGCCGTGGAATTGGCCAAAGACGGCGGCTGACTCAGGTCCAGCGACTGACTGCCCAGAAACCATAAGAGTTCTTCGGCCATATCTACGGTACACGGGATCGCGTGAAGTGGGTCGGCCACATGGCGGATCAATCCACTCAAGTACCGGTGTTTGTTCAGATCATGCATTGCCATGGGCAGAAAGCGGCCATCATCATTATCACCAACAACCGGGGTGCTGTGATCAACTCGCGAGTATGCGTCAATGAAATCCGCAGCAGCCTCAAGCCGTTCGATGACCAAAGGTTCGATCTCATAGCCGTGAGCCTGCCTGTTCAGCGCCACGCAGGCGAACATTTCACCAACCAAGCGATGGTAGGGTATCGAGTTTTCGAAATTGACACCGTCTGTTCGAAACTGAGTGACGATCTCCTTGCGTAGTTCTAGCCAGGCGTAGGACCAGCGCGTCGAAGGCCCTCGCCCGCCAAAAAACAACCTCGCAATTTCCAGCCCCGCCAAATCGGCGGTATAGTGATTGCCGTTCAGGTCAGAGTATTCCAAATGCCGATCTGTAAAGTGGGCATGCAAATATATTATGGATAGCAAGACCTCACGAAAGGACGGGTCCTGCCAGGCAGCACTGCCTTTAAAAGCGTGAAAAAACCAGATAAACGTGGTCATGCGAATGGCGACTTCCATCGTACAGGACCAATTCACGCTCGACGCATAGGGGTTCTTCGCGTGCCAGTCCAGAATGTAGTCACGCACAGATTCAGCGTATGTTTCATCACCCGTCAGCAGATAGGCCTGACCAATCGGGATAAGCCACTGTAAACGCGACAGTTCCCAAGGGTACTTCACGTCAGCTTGCTGGCTTTGAAGACCATATTTGATGTCAAGGCAATAGG
>WTJS01000025.1 GCA_011524735.1 Alphaproteobacteria bacterium | reverse complement strand
ACTTATCATCAGACATGATCAGGTTATCGAAGACAAACATGCTTTCCTGGATGGCAACCATCAGGTCTTCATCATCTTCCTTCAGAGCGCCCATGATCCGGGCTTCCATGGCCGTCTTCGTAAAGTTCATGATCTTAGCCGCGGCCTTGACGCCACCAACCTGCGAGGCACGGAGTGACGTGTTTGCCTTGAACTTACGCTGCATCACATCTTCAAGCTCACGCAAGGCATCCGGCTGAACCGTCTGCAGAGTGGCAATACGAGCAATTACATCAGCCTGCGTTGCCTCAGGAAGAAGACCCAGAACGTCAGCTCCCAAACCATAATCAAGATATGAAATAACCAGTGCAATGATCTGCGGATGTTCATCGATGATCAGCTCAGCGATTGACCGCGCGTCCATCCAGTCGAGGATCTCGATCGGACGATCCGTGCTCGATGGGGTAATCCTGCTCAGGACCGACTGCGCCTTATCCTCGCCTAGCGCTCGTGTCATGACATTGCGGATATAGTTGCCAGCACCAAGACCAAGGCTGGTTTGTTCCTTGATAATGGCAAGGAATTCATCAAGCACGCGATTGACCGTATCCTGATCCAAACCCTGTACCGAATACATGGCTGAACCAAGATGCTGAACCTCACGAGGAGACAGATTCCGAAGAATTTCAGACGCTTCCTCTTCCCCCAGCAACATCATCAGAATAGCTGATTTCTGGGTGCCGGTCAGCGCGGCATACACATCATCCTGATCGTCTTCATTCATCGGATCTGCCATAACACTATTCCTTACTAAACGCTTTTGGCCTTAGACCATGTCGATGTCTTTTTGCATCATTGTCTTGAAGACGTTGGACACCCGTCCAGCTTCGTCAGCAACAATCATGCGGATCACCGCGACCTTGTCATCATAGGTGTTGGCGGTATCAAGCATTTCAGCCGAGATTGCAGCCTTCTTTGGCTTCAGCTTGGCCTTGATATCCTCAAGGGATTCACCCTCCTGAATTTCAACAGAGTCGAGATCAACATCATCATCAAGGCTAACCATCGCCTCGCCTGGCCCACCAGCAGCTGCCGGCACCATGATCCGGTTGATCAGAGGACGGATCACACCAAGCACGACAACAGCCATGATAAGAATGGTCAGACCCTGACGCATGAGCGATACAGCCCAGTCCATATCGTACCATGGCTTTTCAACGCCTTCGAGCGCAGACACAAAGGTCGACCCTGTCACAGTCAAGCTATCACCACGCTCATCATCAATGCCGATAGCGTCCGCAACAAGTGCGGAAATCTCGTCCAGCTTGTCCTGCGGGATTTCCTGAATTTCGGAAAGACCAGTCTCAGGGTTCATCACTTCCATTTCACGCACAAGGACAGCGGCCTGAATGCGGGTGATCTGGTTACTTGGGCGCTGGGTCGTGGAAACTTTACGGCTCACCTCATAGTTGCGAACCTCACTGGTCGACCGATTGTTCAAACCAGCTCCACTGCCGCCATCGTCACGCTGCTGCGTCTCGACTTCAGTCTGTGTTGGTGCCCGGTTAGTCGTGGCTCCAGGAACACCCCGCGCGTTCACTTCCGACGAGTAGTCAGAGCTACGCTGTTCACTGCGCAAGGCATTACCTTCAGGGTCAACAATTTCTTCTGTGACTTCACTACGGGTAAAGTCCATATCCAGGTTGACCTGTGCGGTCACATTACCGGCACCCACAATTGGACTGACGAGGGCAATCACCCGATTTCGATAGATATCCTCAAGGCGGATACGGTGCTCCAGCTGGGCATCTGATACCATCCCCGCACTGTCCTGTGGAGGACGGGACAGAAGATTTCCATACTGATCCACAACAGTGACATCATTCTTGGCCATGAACGGCACCGACGACGACACAAGATGCACAATGGCGTCGACCTGCTGACGCGACAGAGAGCGGCCATTTTCCATCTGTACGAAGACCGAAGCGGTTGGCGGCGTGGATGCGCGCGCGAATACAGACTTCTCAGGAATCGCGAGATGGACGCGTGATGTGACAAGACCATCAATTTCACTAATTGATCGCGCCAGTTCGATTTCCTGACCCTGCTTCAGGCGTGCACTTTCAACAGACCGGCTTGATCCCATTGGAATTTCTGAAATGGCCTGATACCCATCTGGGATTGAAGCTGGCAAACCCTGAGCTGCCAACGTCATCCGCGAGCTATGATAATCTGTTACAGGGACAATCACATCGCCGGTTGTTGGATCGAGGGTTACATCAACCCCGCTATTACGAAGCGCATCCACAACACGCGCCTTTTCAGCCTCAGGCAGTGCGGCGTACAGCGTCGTGCGTTCAGGCTGCTGTGAGACAACGAAAAAGACAAGACCTACGATCGACACAATAATTGCACCAACTGCAGGCAAAATCTGGCGCAGGTTCTGACCACCGGTCAGCCGATGCAACACAGCCATTGGGCCGCTTGTTGGTACAGTCGAAACCGAACTTGCAGATGCCGCCACATCCGTACCGGCTGCCATACCTGGTGTCATCGCTGTTGTTGCTTCTGCCATCGGTTCCGTTCCCGTTTTTGACGTCAGTTATTCACGCTTAAAGTTGGAGACCCGTTAAACGGGCATGTTCATGATGTCCTTGTAGGCGCTCAACACCTTGTTACGAACATTCAAAGTCAGTTGGAATCCAAGTGACGAAACCTGCTGGCTCACCATGACTTTGCTAAGGTCGTGCTCCATGCCCATTTCATAAGCCTTAGCTAGATCCGCCGTTTTGTTCTGCGCATCAGACACCTGACCCAGCGCGTCAGTAATGCGATCAGTAAACCCCTGACCAGACGCTTCTGAATGACCTGATTTGTCAGTCTGGAGAGCTTGTTCAGCACGCTTGAGCACCTGCGTATGCACGCTACCCATACTGCTTCCGATTGGTCCAATGCCGCTCATGATATCGCTCCTCCGGTTCGTTTATCAGGCCTGGGCCGAACCCTGGCCAAAAGCCGCTGCCATTACCGGCGGCGTCCCTGCCCCGGCATGCAGCGCGTTATCGATGAGAATTTCATTGGCTGTGATCACGCCATCCTGCGCCAGCACCAGGGCACGCTGCAGGACATTTTCCAGTTCACGGAC
>WTJS01000101.1 GCA_011524735.1 Alphaproteobacteria bacterium | reverse complement strand
CATTGGTGACACGTCTGCTTATGCCCTCGTGAGACCGAAAAATCTCCTTCAGGTCATTGACCTCCTGGTCTGTTGTGTCCTTGCCCTGCAACCCGGGCATGTTGATTTCATCATGCTCATGGCTGCCACCATGATGCTTGCCACCATCATGTTGGGCATGAGCTGAGGAAGAGACGTCATCAGAATGATGCGCTCCCCCGTGGCTGCCGCCACCAGAGGTGTGATGGAGGTAGAAGAATGTTGCTGCAACACCAAGGCCGAACACCATGATGTAAGTTAAGAGGCTTCGCACTGCTTTGGTTCCACTTTTCGCCAGGATTGGTTTTCGAAGTGCTGATGACTTGCCTAAACGGTCAACGAAAACCTACTTATAAACCTTCCCCTTAGAGGAGGGTAAAGAGTGTGTTTGAGACGTGGTAAAATACCGTGCCGCTTGTGATGTGAGCCGTCTCTCCAACAATGGCTGGGAGAAGGTGTAGGCCAGCTTTAAGGCACTATTTCTGCGAGAATTTTGGTTTTGTGACACACGAAGTTGCAGCTGCCAGTCCGTTCAGGCTGCTTAAGAACAGGTCTTTCGGAGCTGCAGCGCCAGATAGTGCGAATACATCCGCGCCTGCGCCAGATTGCCCCCCATGAACCACAACCCTTGTTGGGCTGTGGGTTTCCACATATTGCGAAGCTCGCCTTCCCAAGGGCCGGGATCACCGCGATAACCTGATCCATAACCCCAGCAGCGTCCGATTTTATTGGCTGTGGGCTGGTCGATTAGTCTCGCCACCCATTCCTCCATTGACCCAAAACCGGTGGCGTAGATGATCACGTCACTTGGCAGATGGCTTCCATCGCTCAGCACAATTCCGTCTGCGTCGATGCGGTCGACGCCAACATTGCTGCGAATGGCAATGTCACCATCCATCACCTGTTGCGACCCGCCAACATCGATGTAGTATCCGGAGGCCGACCGGCGATATTTGCCGATGATGCCAGTTCCATCCTCAGCAAAATCAACGGCAAACCCTGTGCCGCGAAGTCCATCGTAAAAGTCCGCCCACTCCGTTTGGATTTTGCTGAACAGGGTGCGTGCGCGTTCTTCCAGCCGTCGCATCGGCGTTGCGAGGCTCAGGAAATCCGAGCGCGCAAGGCTGTTGCCAGACTCCGGCGAATAGAGAGCCCCAAGAATATCTTCAACATAGACCTTATGCGGCACAACATGGGTGGAGCTTCGCTGGATCAGCGTCGGATTTGCCCCATGTTTCACCAGATCAACAGCAATGTCGTGGGCACTGTTGGTCGCGCCAACAATGGCGACATTCTTGCCGGTAAATTCCGCGCCACTGATATAGGTGCTTGAATGCATCTGCTGGCCGGAAAAACTGTCTGCACCGGGAAATTCAGGGGTATGGGCAAACCCCGAAGTGCCAACAGCGAACACAATATGCGGCACGTGCAGGCTGTTTGGTCTGTGAGTCCCCTCCAGCTGTACCGTCCAGAAACCATCCGTCTGGTCAAACTTTGCGTTGCTCACCCTTGTGCCGCAGACAACATTCAGGTCGAGGCTCTTGGCATAGCCTTCAAGCCAGTCCCCCATCATGTCTTTTGGCGTGAAGGTGGGCCAATTATCAGGAAACGGCTTGAAAGGCAGGTGGTTGGCCCAAGCGGCGTCGTGCAGGATCAGGGACTCATAACGATTCCGCCAGTTGTCACCAACGCGTTCATTCTGCTCAACAATCAGATAGGGAACACCCTGGTTCGCCAGTCTTGCGCCAAGTGCCAGCCCGCTCTGCCCAGCGCCAATGATCAGGATCTTGGGGGCAGCGTTGGCCGGGATGGGATCAGTCTTTCCCATATCCTCAAGCGAGGTAAACAGCCGCGTGCATTGCGCGCCTTCAATTTCCAGCAGCCCTTGGCATGTTCCATGCGGCCCAGTGAAAGCAAACAGAAATTCAGTGGGCGAAAGGGGCTCGATCTCGCCAATCAGGCGGCAGGAATGTTTTGGCAAGGCTGCCGCAAGGGCCGCCTGCAGGGCTGGCTGGCCCTCATATGTCTGCAGATCCCATTGAAAGGCCAGATAATCTCGCCAGACTGCCGTGTCAGCAAAAAGGGTGGTGGCGTCACCGATGCCGCAACAGAACGCCTCAAGCCATGATTTGGCCGCTGTGATATCGGGCATTTGTCTGTCAGCCTTTTTTTGCAACGACGCGCCGCACCGCAGCCGCTATAGCGACGTGATCAAGGCCGAACTTGTTCATCAGATAGGGCGTTGTGCCGCCTTCGCAAAACTGATCCTTTATCCCGACCCGTTCGAACGGTAGGCCCATGCCTGATTCCATCAGCGTTTCGGCAACCGCGGATCCAAGTCCCCCGATTATGGAGTGGTTTTCTGCGGTCACGATGGCGCCGGTGGTGGTGCCGCGTTCAATAATCATCTCCTCATCAAGTGGCTTGATCGAGGCCATGTCGACAACGCTTGCGGCAATGCCCTCATCGGCGAGGGTATCAGCGGCCAGAAGGGCCTCTGCCACGCAGAGTCCGGCTGTAATGATGGTCACATCGTCGCCATCACGCCGTAAGACACCCTTGCCGATTTCAAGGCTTTGCGGCGTGAAAGCATCAGGCGTGGCTTCCGGACGTTTCATCCGCAGATAGGCAGGTCCGTCCCATTCCAGCGCGAGCTTTACCATGGCGGCGTGATATTCAGGGCCGGAGGGTTCAAAGATCGCCATGTTGGGAATGGCCCGCATAATAGCGACATCCTCAATGGCCTGGTGCGATACGCCAAGAATGGTTGCCACGCCGGGGAGGAAGCCAACAATCTTCACCGGAAGGTTAGGATAGGCGGCTTGCATGGTGATCTGGTCGAGAACACGTTTTGTGATGAATGCGCAGAAACTGTGACAGAAGGGGATTTCTCCTGACCGTGCCATACCGCCAGCCATACCAATCATATTGGCTTCGGCAATGCCTACATTGTGAAAACGCTCTGGCAGTTCATCGCGGAACTGGTCTGTTTCCGTTGGTGTGACCAAATCGGCACACAGCGCCACAATGCGCTCGTCAGCTTTCGCCGCTTCCATCAACGCATCGCCGTAGGATCTTGGCAGAGGCGTGAAAGACCGGTTGATGAAA
>WTJS01000197.1 GCA_011524735.1 Alphaproteobacteria bacterium | reverse complement strand
GTGTCGGACAGGATTTGCCAGGTTCCGTTGGCACATGATTAGCAACCAGTGTGTCAAGCCAGTCATGAGCACCGGCAGCCGACACCACATAATGGGCTAAGTGAGAGAGGTCGATGACGCCTACGCTGTCACGAAGACGGGTCGATTCGCGCCCCACCGGATCAAACCAGTTCTGACGGGTGAAGCCATTTGTGTCTTCGGCTCCAACCTCATCTGCGAACCATAGCGGGTGCTCCCAGCCTGCATTCAAACCAAAAACAGCCCCCATTTCGCGCTGCAATTCATAGATGGGGCGGGTACGCGCAGGTCTGCCGGCGCTGCGTTCTTCATTCGGGAAATGGATCTTGAACCGATGCTGGTACTGATCACGCACCCGCGCCTTGGTGAAGGCCTTATCGGCCCAGTCCCCAAAACGGGCAAGATCCCAGGCGAACATGTCATATTCGGGTTCACCCTCAATCATCCATTGCGCCGCCAGCAGGCCAAGACCCCCAGACTGGCTAAAACCAGGAATGATGCCGTTGCAGCAGAAGTAGTTTTTCAACTCTGGCACGGTCCCGAACAGAGCATTGGAATCAGGACTCCAGATCATCGGCCCGTTGATCACCCGCTTAACCCCGGCATCCGCCGCCGCAGGTACACGGTCAATGGCCCGCATCACATTGTCCATGATCCGATCAAGATCATCATCAAACAGCTCATGTCCAAAGTCAGACGGCGTGCCGTTCTCAGCCCAGAATTTCATATCCATCTCATAGGCGCCAATCAGAAGACCATTGCCTTCCTGACGGAAATAATACTCGCCATCACGGTCAGCAATGGATGGCAGGCGGCGCCCCAGCGCAGCAACTTCATCAATGGCCTCTGTCACGAAATATTGATGCTCAGTCGGCTGCAACGGCAATTCGAGGCCAGCCATCGCAGCAACCTCACGACCCCACAGGCCTGCGGCATTGACCACCCACTGGGTATGAATGTCACCCTTAGTGGTGCGGACGATCCAGCTACCGTCCGGCTGTTGATCCGTGCCAATGACAGGACAGAACCGTTCTATCTCAGCACCAAGCTGGCGCGCGCCAGCAGCATAAGCATGCGTTACGCCGGAAGGATCGACATTGCCGCCATCAGGTTCAAACATGATGCAGCGCACATCATCAAACTGCGCAAGAGGATGGAGCTCAAGCGCTTCGTCCCGGCTTACTTCATAGAAGCCGAGGCCATAGAATTTTGCCTTGGCTTCCTGAAGGCGAAGCTGATGTTCACGCTCCTCCGTCTGCGCAAGGTACAGCGATCCGGGTTGGAAGACGCCACAGCCTTGACCGGTATCGGCCTCAAGCTGCTTGTATAGATTCATTGTGTAATGCTGGATGCGGGTGATGTTGTTGTTGTCATGCAGCCCGTGGATATTGGCTGCCGCATGCCATGTTGATCCGCTTGTCAGCTCGTCGCGCTCAATCAGAATGACATCCTGCCATCCCATTTTTGCCAGATGATACAGAATGGAGCAGCCTGCAAGCCCTCCGCCAATAACCACCGCCTGCGCGTGCGTTTTCATTGATAACTCCCCATGGCGCGATTATGCGCTACTGCTGAAAAGAGTGCGGCCTTAACAGGGTTGCATTTGGTTCAGAGGCGACAGTTGCTGCGGAATTTCCGCCTGCCGCAGGCTTGATACAAGGCGACAATAGCCTAACGCCTGAAAATCAGAAGCCTGATCAGCCGCAGGATCACATTTGTCAGCAGATAGCGCAGAATCGGGCTGCGCCCGATTGCCATCGCCCGCACCCGCAATCCAGGGGCAAGCCTGAAGATCAGCATCACCACCAGCACGGCAAGAAGGGCAAGTATAACAATCCGGATCATGCGTTTAGCCCCTTACCATTAGCAAGGCGTTTGCCAAGGGTGATGGCATGATGCTGGTCAATTCAAATTCACCATCTTACCGGGGTTCATGATGTTCTGCGGGTCCACGGCTTTCTTGATTACCCCCATCAAGCCGTAAGCATCGCCATGTTCGGCCTGCATGTACTTTTTCTTTCCAATACCCACGCCATGTTCACCAGTCATCGTCCCACCAAGCTCAATAGCCATGAGATTCAGTGTTTCAGCCAGTTCATGCGCGGCTTTCAGATCATCCGGCTGATCAGGACGCAGCAGGATAACCAAATGGAAATTCCCATCACCAACGTGACCAAGAATGGGTGCAACAAGGCCAGACAGGTCAATTTCACTGCGGGCGCGCCGAATTGCGGTCGCAAGCTGATCAATCGGCACACAGCAGTCAGTCACATATCCTTCTGACCCCGGCACCAGCGCCTTGGCAGCATAATAGGCTTCGTGGCGCGCTTTCCACAGTCGGTTACGGTCTTCCGTTCGCGTTGCCCACTCCAGCCCCGACCCTCCATGGTCTTCGGCAATGGCCGTGAAGATCTCTATCTGCTCGGCGACACCGCTCTCACTGCCATGAAATTCAAGAAACAGATGTGGTGTTTCAGGAAGCTTCATATCGGGATTATAGATGTTCATCCCACGCATCTGCACCTCATCCAGCAGTTCGATGCGTGCCATTGGCAAACCAACCTGCATGGCATCCATGACGGAATCGACAGCGCCCTCGACTGTTTCAAACGCGCAGGTTGCGGCAAGGATCGCTTCTGGCTGGCCAAACAGACGCACTGTTACCCGGGTAATCAGGCCAAGTGTTCCCTCTGAACCGACGAAAAGGTTGGTCAGATCATACCCAGCGGATGATTTACGCGCCTTTGTGCCGGTCTGGATCACCTGCCCATCCGGCAGCACCACTTCCAGCGCCATCACATTTTCCCGCATGGTTCCATAGCGTACGGCATTGGTGCCGGACGCGCGTGTCGCCGTCATCCCACCAATTGTGGCATCGGCGCCTGGATCAACCGTGAACATAAGTCCGGTTGCCCGTAATTCTTCATTCAGCTGTTTACGGGTCACACCCGGTTCAACCGTGGCCAGCAGGTTTCGTTCGTCAATTTCCAAAACCCTGTTCATACGACTGAAATCAACGCTGATCCCGCCATTCACCGGCACGATATGACCTTCCAATGACGTGCCAATTCCATAGGGCACAATCGGACATCCCGTCTCGGCACAGATT
>WTJS01000240.1 GCA_011524735.1 Alphaproteobacteria bacterium | reverse complement strand
CCCATATCATGGATGCGCTGAACGGCAGCGTTAGCATGAGTGATATCTTGTGCGACGCCCCCCACGGAATGAAATTTATGTCAGGTGGCAGCGGACTTCTGGAGATGCTTAATCTAGAAAAAACAACGAGATATCAGGCTATCCGTATGGTTGACGAGCTTCGCGATCAGACAGAAATTCTTGTTGCCGATGCCCCTGCTGGTGCCTCCGACAGCTCAATTGCTTTCGTCGCAGCCGCCGACCGGGTTGTTGTTGTGCTGGTAGGCGAGCCCACCAGTTTCCTGGACGCCTACTCACTCATTAAGGCTGCCAATCTGGAAGCTGGCGTGCGTCACTTTAACATTGTTGTGAATATGGCGCGGAATGCTGCTGAGGCACGGGCGCATTTTGAAAAGTTCAATGCGACAGCGACACGATTTCTTGACGTATCACTCAATTTTGCCGGTCATCTACCTCTGTCCGAACGCATGCGGCGAGCCGTTGTGACGCGCCGACCCATCGGACTGGAATCGATCGATCTACCAGAGAACCAGGCCCTGATGCAGATTTCAAAATCTGTGCTGGCCAGCCAGACAAACACACATTCTGGCATCAGGTTCTTCAATGAAGGGGAGCTTGCGGAAGCCAGCCGTTGATGATGCGTAACCAGTATCTGGAACAGAAACCGGACGTAGAAGAGCTGATCACCAGCCATATGGAACTGGTGCGCCAGATCGCCTGGCATATGCGCGGGCGCGTTCACGCTTCAACGGAAATCGAGGACCTGATTCAGATCGGCTATTACGGTCTGGTTATGGCAGCGCAGAATTACAGTCTTCGGGAAGGCGCAACCTTCGCAAGCTATGCAGGCATCCGCATTCGTGGTGCTATCGTTGATCATCTTCGCAAGAGTTCGAACTTGTGCCGTACCACAATCGAAATGCAGAAGAAGTCAAACAATGCAGAGCGTGAGCTTCAGGCACAGCTTGGCCGTACCCCGACGACAAGCGAAATCGCAGCAAAGCTCAATATACCTGAAGAAGAAATGCTTAGCTGGCAGCAGGCCTTTCAAGCCAACACACATCAGTCGCTAGACAGTGTTTATGACGAATTTTCGATCTGGTTCGAATCGACTGAAAACACCCCCGAAGACAATATTAACGAAGAGGAACTTCGGGACCAGTTGAAGGATGCGCTTCGCACCCTCCCAGAACGCGAAGCCCTGGTGATCCAGCTTTATTATGTCGAAGAGCTGAACGTGTATGAAATCGCCGAGATTCTTGATGTGACAACTGGACGTGTATCCCAGATCAAAAAGGCTGCAATTGCTAAATTGCGCAATTTTCTAAGAGAGCGTGAAGCGCTGGCCATCGCCGAATAGGAAGGCGTCATGACGGAAAACTGGCATCAGACAGACCAAATTGTGATGGCTGTCCAGACCGCAGAAATTCGGCATGACGGTGTCGCCATGCCGCCTCATTTGCGGCTGTCCTGCAGCTTGATGAACATCGCCCGTGGGCATTGCCAGCTAGACCTTTGCGAAAGCCAGACAAACAAAAAGAATGATATTGGCGCACTTGTCATTGAGGTGGATCGACCCGTGATGCGTGCCAATGCCTCTATTCCGAGCAAACTCTATGAGACACTTTGCCAACGTCTTACAAATACACCCCCACGCCCAATCGCCATCACGATGAAAGTTGAAGGCCAGCTGGCGGTCAGTATTGAAGGTGACCTGAGGATCAACTCAGAAACCAGTATGACCATTACCGATCTGGCCGTTACCATTCCGTTGAAATGACGAAAAATCGGCTGCCACGACCAGAAGTAAGGGCCTAACCAATCAGTCGTTTTGTGATATCGGCAGCGGTCTGCAGCATACGAGATGATCCCGAATAGGCTTGTTGCGCCTTCATGAGCTTGGCAAGTTCATCTGTGACATTCGTGTTTGACGCCTCGAGATGGCCGTTTATCAACTGTCCAAAGTTCGATGTCATGGCTCCGCCAATGATCGCGGGGCCTGACCGCTCACTGGCCACATAATGGCCATTGCCAATGGCTTTCAGTGCCGTGAGGTTGCCAAACCTTGCTAGGCCAAACGTACCCAGCTCCATGATAGTCCCATCCCCATAAGTAGCCTGTATCTGCCCCTTACTGGAGATCTGGATAGTGTCCAGGATCGCCTCACTGCCGTTCTGATAAATGCGACGCGGCGGAATGACGAGCGGATCGCCATTCACATCCAGAACACGACGACCATCTGTTGTCTTCAGAAAGCCGACAGTGTCCATAATAAACGACCCATCTCGCGTATAGGTAACGTCGCCATCAACTTCGCTGACCGTCTGGAACATTCCTAAACCGTTGACAGCGACATCTAATGAACCATTGGTCACCTTCAAGGATCCCTGATCAAACTGGCGACGAGCGCCTTCACTGATCGCCCCATAGCCGACATTCAACCCTTCACGGGGAATGTCCTCCGCATAGGAATGAAGAAATTCGCCCTCGCTGCGCTTAAAGGCTGTGGTCGAAGCGTTTGCCAAGTTGTTGCTGATCAACGAAATGTTGTTAGACGCCATTTGAAGGGCATTGCGAATCGTAGGTATCATCGTTGGCTCTCACATGAAAATGTACCCAGTCGGTTCAATTTCCATGCCAGAATCTGGTGGTCAGACATTGAATCTCTCAGATTCACGGTGATTTGGGTATGAATCGCCTCAATCCTGTTGCCCTTTCACAGCAAGATGGCATCATCGTTGATAGTCGACACCGCGCTTGGTGTGGTCGGAAACTGATCCCAGCTATATAGTTTTTTAAACCAAATTATGTATCGTTCGTCTGAAACAGCACTGGTTCCTGTAACCTCTCCCCCGGCTCCTGCTATTCGCAAGCAAGGTCCGGTTGGCCGATATAACCTTGTTACCGAAGATGTGCGTTTCGAGAGTAGAGAAGACGTACGCGACCGTCTGCCAGACATTCTAGGCAAGGCCCTTGCTATGATTTGGATTGATCGGGAATTTGCTGATCTTTTCTCCCGCGACCCGCAGGCTGTACTGGAAGCAGAAGGTATTTTCCTTCCTGAGAACATGGCCATCGAGTTCCAGAAGCCCGGCACAGATCGCCCCCGTATTGTTGTTTATGAAAAGCGCCCGAATTCGAATTTTAAACTTCGTGTTCTGTATCTCCAGCTTGTGATGATGGCAGGACGTTAATGCGTCGCCAGCTTTTTCGACCTGCGAAGTCCATTTTCTCCATGATTGCCGCTCTTTTTGCTGTGGCAATGACCCTCGCTGTCGTGCCAGTCGCCGCGCAGATCAATTCAAGCGACGCCACCTTTAATGAGGCGGTCCAGGCGGTGAAGGATAAGAATTACCGCCATGCGGTAAAACTCTTCAAAATGCAGGCTGAGAGTGACCAGCATGACGCACAGTTCAACCTGGCGCTGCTGTTGCAATCTGGTAAGGGTGCGCCTCAGGATTTTCTGAGCGCAATGATCTGGGCACAGTCAGCCCAGCTTGGCGGCATAGAGGCTGCCGAGGAGCTGTCTGAAGAGCTTGCTGCCCTGCTGCCTGACGATGCCATTGAAACTGTACGTAAGGCTGTTAGATCACGTCTTGAGACACGGATCGAAAATGGTGATGCAGCGGCACTCACACAATTTGCGACATTCCATCTGACCATGCTTGAAGAGCCAGACTTCGAGACAGCATATGTTTGGTTTTCAATTTCTGCCGCACTTGGTCTCGACGGCGCCCTTGCTGCCAGGGACGACGCGCGAGATAATGTAGAAGATGAAAAAATTGTGGCGCTTCAGCGTGAGGCTGGCACGATTTATGAAAAGCTAAACATTAAGCTTGATTGATTGCGCCGGCACCGCGTCTGCCGGCCTAAGTGTCTGGGAGACTGTTATGCAGGTTAAGGTTCACTGGATTATTGACGGCGTTGCCGAATTGGAAGCGGAGAGCCTCGAGGCTGCGGAAGCCCAGGTCGATGAGCTTCTACGGCAAGTTGCTGCGTCCAACCCGGTATTGGTTGAATCGCTTGGTGCACGCGCCATTCAAGGAAAAGCCTATCTCCCAGGATCAGAGGATGACATAGATGCGCAAGCTGCAGTCACCGAATAGCGGAACACGCTTGCTTGGCCTCACATTTGCCACGTCATGCCTCTGTGCTCTGTTGATATTTGGACCCGCAACAGCTGTTGACGCCGCTGGCAGAACTTACAAGCCCCAGCAAGAAGACGACCGTATTCTCTTCGAGCTGTGTCGGCTCAAGAAGCGCGACTATATTGATGGGGGCACAAATTGCATCTATCAGCGTCAGTCAGGCGGTAAAGACGTGGTCATCAAGGTTGATGGTCAAAAGGTCAGATGCCAGTCCGAATTTCAGTGCAAACGTATCTGATCGGCTAAGTTTTGCCCTGAATGGGGCATGCCACACTCGCGGTAATGCTATCGGTTCCGGCAGTCGATACCGTTGAATTCACCCAATTCATCAAGGTTGTCAACATAGACCAAACCGCTGTCGGCCAGACGTCCCCGCATGTTGTAAATGTCGAGCCCGAATTCACCGGACGCAAGACGCTGGCGTTTGGCCTCTTCGGCATCAAGCCGTGTCTGTGCCTTTTCCATCACCGATTCCGCATTTGCGCGAGCCGTGACCACAACACCGTCATCATCGGCACTGATCACGTCCCCGGGGAAGACCAGCTGGCCGGCGCAGATCACCGGAACATTCACCGCCCCAAGCGTGTTCTTAACCGTACCCATTGACGAGACAGCCCGAGACCACACAGGAAAATTCATTTCCTGAAGATCCGCTACGTCACGCACGCCAGCATCACTGATCAGCGCCTTGACGCCACGCGCCTGCGCCGAAGTTGCCAGCAAATCACCAAAATACCCATCCGTGTTTGCCGAGGTCGTGGCTAGCACAAGGATGTCACCAGGCTGGCACAGTTCAATCGCCACATGCACCATCCAGTTGTCACCCGGGGCTGCCAAGATGGTAACTGCCGTGCCACCAACGCGCGCACCTGAATAAATTGGCCGGATCACGGGGTCCATCAGGCCAGTTCGACCCTGCGCCTCATGAACAGTTGATGCACCAGCCGCACCCAGGCGTTCGGCAAGCGCCATATCTGTGCGCTTTATGTTACGGACAGCAACGGTCTTCATGCGTCGTTCTCCAGAATGATGGCGCCATAAGCCGTTGCCGAAACGGGAATGTGATAGAGCCTGTGCACCTCACGCACTTTCTCATCCAGTGCCCCGCGCATGACGTTCCACATGATCATCTCAATGCCTTCCGCCCCAGCTTCACGAATGAAATCCGTATGAGTGAGGCGGGTATTGGCCATTGGGTCATTCACCAGATTATCAAGGAACATCTTGTCAAATTCCGGGTTCACGACGCCAGCTCGCTCGCCGCCAAGCTGATGCGAAAGACCGCCCGTGCCCCAGATCCCTACGGTGATATCTTCAGGAAATGAGTCAACGGCGCGACGAATGGCCTGGCCAAGCTTGTAGCAGCGTAACGGCGTAGGCTGCGGGTACTGAATAACATTGACGCAGAGCGGAATGACCTTGGTTGGCCAGGCCGCAGGCTGATCATAGGCAATTGAAAGCGGCACTGTCAGTCCGTGATCAACGTCAAAATCAGCGGTTACCGCCATATCGAATTCATCAAAAATCAGATTCTCAACAAGATGCCAGGCCAGTTCGGGATGTCCTTCAACGACAGGCACCTTGCGCGGACCCCACCCTTCATCAGCTGGCTTGAAGCTTTCAGCCACCCCCATCATGAATGTGGAGTAGTGGTTCAGTGCCATGGAGGTTGCATGGTCATTGAAAACGATAATGTTGACGTCTGGAACGTTCTTGGCGTGCCAGTCACGGATTGGAGCAAAGCCTTTGAACAACTCAACCCAGTAATCTTCATGTGTCTTGCCATTATCCATGGCAGCACCAACGCCAGGCACATGCGATGTGCCCATACCTGCAATCAGCTTAGCCATTATCGGCCTCCTTCTTTGAACGGTTGCCATCGATAGGCCGCCCGCCATTGATCATCATTTCCTGAAACTCTTCAAAACTCATCGGTGGCACAGACATCTTGCCATACATCACCTGTGGCGGGTGGCGGTCATGTGACACAATCTTGAATGTGTAATAGACATTTGCACCAAGCTGCAGAAGCCTGATGTAATCACGGTCGAGAACTGCCTGACGCTGTTCGTCCGTCATCGGAAATTTCTGCAAATAGGCCATCTCATCGGCAGCGAATTCCTCGCGGCATTCAGCTTTGTTCAGCGACATGCAGAACATGTTCAGATGGTAGCCCTTGCGGTAGCTGCGGCTGTCCAGGACATAGGTTCCTGGCACATCATCATAATCGCGACTGGTCATGTCTTCACTCCTGCATCGGGCTGGCGACATAGGTGAGCCCCAGCATGATTTGTCTACTTGAAGCGTAGCTGATACCATTTGTGGGACAAAGAGATTAATTCGGGACATATCGTTCATGAAATGGAACGTCGATCATTTGCCAGCTTTTGTAGCGGTTGCCGATCATGGCGGCATCTCCGCGGCAGCCCGTATGCTGAATTTGCCGAAATCCAGTGTCAGTCGCACCATAGCGCGACTCGAGGAAGATGTTGGCCTGCAACTATTTGTGCGGGCGTCACGCGATCTGCGGTTAACTCATGATGGGTCGCAGTTCTATCAACATGCTGTCCGTATACTTGAGCAGGTTCATATGGCCAGTGCAGAGTTGGCCGGCCTGAGCGAGACGCCTCAAGGAAAACTGAGCGTAGCTTTACCAATGGCATTTGGCCGCGAAATTGTTGGGCCGCATCTGGCCAGTTTCCAAAGTGATTTTCCAGACATTCAACTGGATATTCGGATTTCCAGCGGCCGCCCTGATCTTCTTCGCAATGCCATTGATGTGGCGGTCGTCGTCGGCAGCATGGAGAATTCCGACCTGATCCAGCAACGACTGATTGAAACGCCGCTCATCTGGATTGCCAGCCCTCAGGTAGCTGTACGGCTGCCAGAATATCCGGATGCCACCATTCTACAGGAATGGATACAAGTTGCAGAGACACGCTACTGCAACATGAAATTGCCGATGACAGCGACCGATAATGAGCTCACCAGCATTATGTTTGACCCAAAACGGATCATTCAGGTGAATGACCCGCTGGTTGTCCGTGACCTTGTTGCAGCGGGGAACGGCCTGTCGTTTGCTCCAGAGCTTTACTGCAAGGAGGCCTTGGCAAATGGCACATTGGTTCAGCCCTACCCGTCGATGCCGATAAACCATGAATCCAGCCTTTCACTCCTATATCCGGGCCACAGGCTGCTACCCAAAAAATCCAGGGCCTTTATTTCCTTTCTTCGCAGCCTGTGTTCAGACAACAGCTGATTTCAAATGCGCTGCTGCCGGCTTTTGATGCGCTGGCTAGTCTGTTAGGCTCTGAAACCATTCTGTTCCACTTGCTTTTGCCCTCCAGGGAATTTCATGTTCAATCCTGCTATTACCGCCCTAACCGCGCCGCCCGTATCCGTTGTTCAAGATTGGCGTGCCTCATATGCTGGCCAGCTCGGGCCTCTGATTGACATGAGCCAGGCTGTGCCAGGCTATGACGCCCATGCCGATATGACAGCGGCATTGCAGGCGGCAGCTGCCGACACCGGGACCGCCAAATATGGCAGGGTTGAGGGGGATGCCACCCTTCGCAGTGCCTATGCAACGCATCTGGGTGAAATCTATGGTGCCAGCGTAGCCTCTGAGGAAACCCACATCACTTCCGGGTGCAATCAGGCTTTTGTGGCAGCATCACTGGCCATCGCCGGACATGGGGATGACATCCTCATGACGCGCCCCTGTTACTTCAATCATGAATCTGCACTTGGCATGCTGGGGATTGGCATTCGCTATGTTGATTGTCATGCTGAGAATGGCATGTTGCCGCTGATCGACGATCTGGCAGCGGCCATCGGCCCCCGCACTCGCGCCATCGCCATTGTATCGCCGAACAACCCCTGCGGGGCCATCTATCCGCCGGACCTGCTCGACGCGCTGTTTACACTCTGCGCTGACCGGGGCATCTGGCTGATCCTGGATGAAACCTACCGTGACTTCATGCCGCTTGATGCAGACCGCCCGCATGGGTTGCTGGCGCGTGAGGGCTGGCAGAATACGCTTGTCCAGCTTTACAGTTTTTCAAAATCATACTGTATGCCTGGCCACCGGCTTGGTGCTGTGACAGCTGGCGAAGCCATGGTCGCCGAACTTGCCAAAATTATCGACAACATTCAGATCTGTGCACCCAGATCAGCACAGGTAGCCGTAGCCCCGATGCTGGACCATCTTACGGAATGGCGTCAGGCCAATCGTGAACGCATTGCCGCCCGTGCCTCACTATTTGAGGACATCATGGCTGGCCTTGCCGGATGGGAACTACTGAGCAGCGGCGCCTATTTCGGTTATGTCCGGCACCCCTTTGCAGGCGAAGGGTCACGTGATGTCGCCATGCGGCTGGCGCGTGATGCAGGTGTGTTGACCATTCCCGGAACTTTTTTCGGCGACGGTCAAGAAAACTTCCTTCGATTTGCTTTTGCCAATGCCGGACGCGATGTCATTGCTGAATTGCCGGACAGGCTGGCAGCGCTCTGACACCACACCCCCTTTTCAGGCTAAAATCAGGTCTTCCAGCTCGGATCGATCCTGTCCAGCATGCGCCAGAATGCTGGCCATTCTGGATGCCGGACAGTGGCGCCTGCCTGGGCATCACCACCTTCAAACTGTTGACGTGTATGACGCATGATTTCATCAGGGATATAGCTGATCTGCGCCCCAGACGACATGGTACGAAGCATGATCTCGGCATTGCGGATGAACAGTTGATGACGCACAAACGCCCAGGCGACATTCGGTCCGGCTGTCAGAAGACCGTGGTTTTTCAGCAACAGCGTATGCTTGTCCTCGCCAATGGCAGAGGTTAGCGCCTCCTGTTCGGCTTCATCAAGGACGATGCCGTTGAAATCATGATAGCCAATACGCTCAAATAGCTGGCAGCCTTCCTGCATCATTGGCACGACCTCAACATTCAGCGCCGCCAGAGACTGGCTGAACGGTTCATGGGTATGCATCACACAATGCAGGTCATTTGGCCGCGCCCGATGAATGGCCGCATGGATCACATATCCTGCGCGGTTCACCGGCCAATTGTCATCAGACACCTTGTTGCCGTCCAGATCGACACAGGTCAGGTTGGATGCGGTTATCTCATCATAGGTCAGACCAAAGGGGTTAATCAAAAATGTGTCTGTCCCAGGCACCCGAAGCGTGATGTGGTTATACACGACGCTGGTCCAGCCATAATGATGGGTCAGCCGGTAAGCGGCCGCCAGATCAACCCGCGCATGCCATTCGGCATCACTCATGCCCGTTGGCGTGTCTGGATAGGTTATATCAAGCGGAATTGGAGTCGAACCGTCACTCATACTAGCCTCCTTCGCGACCGAGGTAGTTTGACTCGTAGGCATGCACCAGCGCAAGCAGCGTCTGCGTTCGGGGCGTCAGCACACCGCGCTGCTGACCCAGCGCCGCAACAGCGCCGTTCAGTGAATCAATCTCAGTTCTGCGGCCAGCCATCACATCCACCAGCATTGAAGGGCGGTGATCGCGATGCTGGCGATGCACCATGTCGAGTGTCTGCCGCAGCGCCTCCCGATCAACGACAACACCGCAGGCAGCAGCCACGTCGGCCACCTCGTCGGTGACATCGATCACCAGGCTGAACAGCTCTGCTGAATCCAGCAAAGGCCCAGGCGTCAGGTGTAGAAGGGCACAAAGGCTGTTCATCGCACAGTTGAATGCCACCTTGCCCCAGATTACAGCATCAACGTCAGGGTTCACGACTGCCTCAAGGCCAGCCGTATTCAGCATGTCAGCAAGGTGATCAGCCATATCCGCTGTCACGGCGTCGTCCCCAGCAGCGCGGAATTGAGACAGCCTCTTGCCATGGGATGTGACAGCGCCAGGTTCGGTCAGATCAGCCGGCGCGATGGTGGTTCCGTAGATAACGCGTTCAATGGGCACAAATTCAGCCAAAACATCTGCATTGCCAAGACCATTTTGCAGACTGACAAGGCGGGTTTGTGGACCAATCACGTGTCTGGTAGCCGCCAACGCCGCACGGGTTGAACCGGTCTTGGTAAAGACAAGGATCAGATCAGCGACACCAGCTTCAGACGCACTTTCAGAATTGACAACATGTGGTCTGGCTTTCACCACCCTGTCATCTAGATAAAGCGTTAACCCATCAGATCGAATGGCTTCGCGGTGCGCCAGATTACGGATCAGCAATGTGACATCATGACCAGCCGCACTGAGTCCGCCGCCGAATAGCGACCCGAGCGCCCCCACCCCAACAACCATGATTTTCATCTGGACACCTTCGAACGATAAAACAATCTGCTGAGTTTTCCGCAGCAAACAAGATGGGGCAAGATGAAATCACGGAATGGCCAATTTCAGCCAAGCGACCGCTTGAAACAATTCAATCGCGCTGGTCATCGCCAGATGGAAATGCATGAATTTCTGCCACCTCTATGGTGCCACTTCCCATGATCGGACAGGCTCGCGCCACTTCGATGGCACCATCCATATCGGGAGCGTAGATGATGGTGTAACCAGAAATCGGATTGGCACCACCATGGTCCACCACCCCATCAGCCGAAACAGTCTTTGAAAGTCCTACAGGATTGCCAGGATCAATGACTGACCCACCGATACTGTCAAACCAGCTTTCCCACCGGGCCATTTCAGCCGCTATTTCAGCATCATTTTCTGGCCGCTTGCCGCCGTGATAGGCGAAGATGAAATGAGGCATGTTGCTCCCCACTGTCTGATTGCAAGAGCGACAGGAACGGTAGCAGGTAGCACTCGCCTACACGCAGCTGGCAAGAACGTCATCAATGCGGGAAAGGGAGGATTCCCAGCCTTCAGCATGCAGCCTTGCGGACGCAAGGTCGGCCAGCCCTGTCTGACGCAATGTCAGGAGGACGGGGCCAGCCTTGTCCTGACGCACCTCTAGCTGGACATGGCTTTCATGACCTCGCTCCTCACTCACACGGTCATGCCAGGCCCAACTGAACTCAATTGTCTTGCATCCTGGACTATCCTTTACCCGCAGCACCTTGCCAGACACCTTGTGCCAGCCTCCATCTTCACCAATCATCACGGAATGCCAAGGCCCCGGATTTCCAAGGTCAAGCTGATGACTGCCAAGCGTGATACCACGCGGCCCCCACCATTTTGCCAACATCCCGGCGTGAGAGATGAGCGCAAATCCTGTTGTCAGATCGGTGCCCATCTGTTTGTCCAGAAACAGGCTGTTGTCACGCGGGTCTACGCTCATGTTGGGGCCTTGAACCTTTGTCTGCAGTTGACGCTTGCTGTTGGCGAATGACCACCACCATTCTGTCACAATTACGATGCGGGCCATTAAGATGTGCCTGAAAATGACAAAGGCGTGAAGTTGATTTACGGGGTCTACAGCATGTCAAAGGGGCTATGCTGGACGATCTTGTGAGCAGCAGTTACAACGATATGCAAGCCCGCCCGGGTTTCATTTTACCATTGCGTCAGGATCAGAATTTTGGACATTGCTGCATCGCACAGTTCGGATGTGTTGATCCTGATGACTACAGGGCTGCTTCTCACCGGTATTATTGCAGGCCTGTTGGCGGGGCTTCTAGGTGTTGGGGGGGGGATCGTCATTGTGCCGGTGCTGTTCCTGCTGTTCACCTATCTTGATGTGCCAGATGCCATCATCATGCATATGGCGGTAGCCACCTCACTGGCGACGATCATTCCCATTTCCGTTTCGTCGGCACGGTCACATTACGGCCGGGGTGCGGTTGACATGTCCGTTTTTCGCAACTGGACACCCCCTATGCTGATTGGGGCGGGAGTTGCCGGTGCGGCCTCTGGCGGGCTTGATTCAAGCTATCTCCAGCTGCTGTTTGGCGGCATTGCCATCTATGTGTCGCTGAGCATGATCCGCGGCAAGGCATCTGCCTCTGATGCGGCGCCTGGCGAAGCAGAAATTGCCCCCTTGGGACGCGGGACCAGCGGCAAGGCCATTGCCGGTGTCATCGGCGGTGCCTCGGCCCTGATGGGCATTGGAGGCGGTAGCATCGCTGTGCCTGTATTGAGCGCCCTTGCCCTACCCGTGCACCGCGCCGTTGGAACAGCGGCCGCATTTGGCTTTCTGATTGCTGTACCAGGAGCGCTCGGCTTTGTCTGGGCAGGGCTGGATGTTGATGGTCGGCTACCTTTCTCTTTCGGGTTTGTGAATATTCCTGCCGCTCTGATCATTTTCTCGACAAGCCTGTTCACCGTCCCCCTTGGTAGCCGTATTGCGCATGCGCTGAACCCCAAAGGGCTCCGCCGAGCCTTCGGGTTTTTCCTTCTGTTGAGTGCGCTCAACATTCTGAGCGGTGTGGCTTTCTGACCGCCACAGGTGATCTGCACGTCTGATCGAGGAAATCGATCACATCATCTGGACGCCCAGGGCTACGCTGACCTATTCTTGATCTATAAAGTCAATAATCACCATTACCTGACGAGGGTCTCACAGATGCGCTATATTCATACCATGGTCCGGGTGCGCGACCTTGAAGAGTCGCTCGACTTCTACTGCAACAAGCTTGGGCTTATTGAGACCAACCGCACAGAGCATGAAGCCGGTCGATTTACGCTTGTGTTTCTGGCAGCGCCAAAGAACCTAGACACTGCCAAAGCAACTCGCTGTCCAGAGCTGGAATTGACCTATAACTGGGATCCAGAAGAATACACTGGCGGCCGCAACTTTGGTCACCTTGCCTATTATGTGGATGACATTTACGCGACCTGTCAGGCGCTTATGGATGGTGGTGTTACGATCAACCGGCCACCACGTGACGGCCGCATGGCCTTTGTCCGCTCGCCAGACGGCATCTCGATTGAACTTCTTCAGGAAGGCGCGGCGCAGGCACCTGCAGAGCCATGGGCATCTATGGAAAACACGGGAAGCTGGTAATGCTCGATATCCACCAATTCGGCTATGGTTCTGATAATTACGGTGTGCTGCTGCACGATGAAGCCAGCGGTGAAACAGCAATGGTCGATGCAGGTGATGCATCCAGAGCGCTTGCCGCACTTGCCGAGACTGGCTGGCAGCTGACACAGATATGGATTACGCATCATCACGGTGACCATACGGCAGGACTGGGCGACATTATCGCCAGCACAGGGGCTAAGGTCTACGGACCAGCAGGCATATCTGGTGTATCTGACGTGCTGGATGACGGCGATGAATTTACCTTTGCCGGGAGACCAGTAAGCGTGTTGGCGACACCTGGGCACACGTTAGATATGCTGAACTTTCATATCGCGTCAGAGCAGCTTGCCTTTACTGGCGACACCCTGTTCGCGATGGGATGTGGCAGGCTATTCGAAGGCAATGCTGACATGATGTGGGCAAGCCTTAGCAAGCTTATGGCGCTGGACGATGAAACCATCATCTATTGTGCTCATGAATATACAGCTGCAAATGCTGCATTTGCCATAAGTGTGGACCCGCATAACGAAGCGCTACATCGCCGTGCTGAAGCCGTCACTGACCTACGGGCAGCCGGTAAGCCAACCGTGCCGACCATCATGGCATTGGAAAAAGCCACAAACCCGTTTCTGCGGGCCAGCGATCCGGCCATCAGGGCACATCTCGGCATGGCGGCTGACAGCGACGCTGCCGTCTTCGCCGAAATTCGCCGGCGCAAGGACAGTTTTTAGCATGCGTAAGTTGGCTTGACCGCTACCTGCTGATCCGCCCTTCGACACCAGCAAACGCTGCCAGATCACAGGCACCGGTCAGGAATACAGCAAGACGAAGCTGAGCTTTCCACATCTCAATCACCTTGATCGCCGCTACCGCATCGGGGGGTGACGTGCCATCACCCGTCATCGCCTTGAGAACAGGACCTGCCATCGAGGTCATGGTTGCCCCAAGCCACAATGCCTTGGCGGCATCAAGTCCATGGCGAATTCCACCCGAGGCAATCAGCCGTCCTTCAGGACAGGCGGAACGAGCGTCCCGAAGCGCATCAACGGTCGGAATGCCCCAATCTAGAAATGGCGCGAACAGCTCAGCATCATCACGGCGCGCAGCTTCAATTCGGGTCCAGTTGGTACCACCAAGTCCCGCGATATCGACCGCATGTACACCAATGTCAAACAGTCGACGGGCCACATTTGCGCCAATCCCCGCTCCCACCTCTTTCACCAAAACAGGAACGTTAAGAAACGTTACCGCCGCTTCAATCGCTTCTATGACGCCGCGCCAGTCGGTCTCACCTTCAGGTTGAACGGCTTCTTGAAGCGGATTCACATGGATGAACAGGGCATCAGCTTGCAGGTCATCAACAGCGCGCGCCGCCAGATCCAGACCACCAGGCGCGGCAAGCTGAAGACCGCCAAGATTCCCAAATAAGGGAATTGACGGGGCCGCTCGCCTGAGATCGCGCTGCGACTGACCAGCCTCAAGGCTGGCGCGCTGTGAGCCAACTGCCAATCCTATACCAGCAGACTCAGCAACCTCCGCAAGCGCCAGATTGATTGCTGTTGCATGTGCCGTTCCGCCCGTCATGGATCCAATAAAAAAGGGCGCGCTTACAGAGTGACCAAGACAGCTAGTGGATATATCAACCTCTTCAAGGCTGCATTCTGGCAGCGCACAATGCGTCAGCCGCACCGCATCAAAGCCTGAAGGAACCTGTGACATGGCCAGCGGGTCAGCAGCCAATGCAAGATGGGCATCTTTGCGCTCGCTGGTGTCACTTGGGCTGGCCGGGGTGTTGGAAGAAGAACTCGCCATATCGCTTACCTCGTCCCATAGGCATTGCTGAGAGACGGCTTTGCCTGCCTGTAAAACCCATCGATCAGGATCATGTGTGGTACGGTCAGCGCTGCCAGTCCGATGAAAACAACACGTAGGAGCACAGGCTCCACACTTCCCGCATCAGCAAACCACCACAATGCAGCAGCGCCGGCAGCCCAGCTGGCCACAGTAAGACCCGCCGCATTCATCAACATGGCACCAGCAGGCATATCCTGACGAAGACTTCGCAGGATGCTTACAACGTGTCGGGCTGAATGAACACAGCAGAAATAGACCGCAAACCCGACAAGTGGTGGGGCATAGGCAAACAGTACCGTCAGCCCCAGAAGTTCAATTGCCGTCCAGCGCAGCGTACGGTGCCACAGAGCTTGAAAGAGACACACAATCAGTGCCGCACCCACAAACACCGTCATCACATCAAGCGCCTGCCAGACAAGAGCCGTATCCTGACCAACAAGATAGGCAAAGATCACATCAACATCTACGTGGTGCATCTGGCTGATGCCAACAACAACCAGACCACCATGGGCGATGATCTCAAAGCGTCGCCTCCACCCTCTCTCAGACCGCGCATCGCCACTGCCAAAGTGAAAAATACTGATCACCAGGAATGCAATCAGCGTCAATACTGGCGCAAACAGCCATGCCGCAACTACAGCACTGGCAACAGCCACATAAAGACCCAGAAATCTGATGAAATGCAGGATTTTATGGGTGAACCCAAGATGCATTGCCACTGCCCCATCCAGAGCCCCGTGTGGAAGCCCGATCACAACCACTGCCAGCAACGCCACCAGATCAAGCGGGGTCAACATGGTCAGCATATGTGGGTCCAACATCACATCACCTCCGCCGGCTTCGCCGCATGACTGCGCACCATAAGCCTCAACAGGCCGCGAATGAATGGTAGTTTTGGCATGGCCATGACGACTTTGGCCCGCAATCTCCAGCTCGCTTCTCCACTCAGGAATCGCGCAAATTCATCGCCGCTAAGGGCGCGCGCCATCGCCAGAAAAAGCTGGGGTGCTTGCTCTGGCCAGTGCCGAAGTACGGACAGTAGAACAGCGTCCATCCACAGATCGACAGCACGATGGGGGACGGTGACTTCCACCCTCCCCTGACGCAGCGACGCGACAAGTGCCTTGACCTGTTTCTGGATAAAGACAAAGGCATATCCACTGGATGGCCTGATAGCCCCGCCATTACCACCAAGACCTGTTATTGACGGGTCACGCCGCGGCAGTATGCCAAGCGGGATTGTGCCTCTTTCTTCACGCGACACCTGATAGTGACTAACGCCAATGATGTTGCGCAGATAGGTGTCAATTGCCGTTCGATAGAAGTCGTCCCCACATCTTGTTGGACTGAACAGGGTTGATTCAACGAGAGCTTCGTACTCTGAAAATGGAAGCAGATATATGAAATGCATCCCTTGTGACTGATCGGTTCGGAAATCCATCAAGATCGCTGTGCCAGGGTCAAACACCGGATCATCACAGACAATTTCCTGACCAATAAAATGCTGCAACATCATACCTTCTGGAACAGCTGCTGGCCGAGTGTCCAGCCAGTAACCAGCCTCACGATCAGGCATCGTGCTTGTGATGGCAACGCCAGCCCTTGCAGCGATGTCTCTGCAGGCGCCTGTCCAGGACAGCCGATTCAGGGCCATGTAGGGCCTTGCATCGGATTGCAGGATCGCCTCACCACTGTTCGTGACGATTGACCAGCGATGCCAGCTTGCCCGTTCCAGCCCTGCTGTATGATCCGCACCCGGTATTTTCCAGAGACCCCAAATGTGGTCTCTCTCTGGCGGGGCCCCCTCGGGCCGGACAACCGTAATCTGGTATTCAGAAAGTTGATCTGCATGTTGAGCTAAAGACAGCGCAGCGCACCCATCCCCTAGAATGACCAGTTTATTCGACGGCTCTGCCGGCGATACGGGATCAGCACACATAGGGTAGCCCCTGAAGATCGGCGTGAAGCCTGCGATCATGCAGATCCCGCCGCCGCCAGCGGACCGTCAGGCTTGCCAAGGCCATGACCGAGCAGCGCACCTTGGTCGCCTTGCTGGTCACCTGACGTCCTTCATGCCAGGCACAGTCTGCGTCCCGGAGTTGCACACCAATCTGGCGATAGACTCGCGCCGCGATTGAAATGGCGAGATGAGCCCGAAATGGCAGATATCGGTACCCACGCGCCCCACTGGAATAGAATGTTTCAGCAAGGTCCAGCAGCCGGGATACCGCCATTGTAACCTCACGGCCAACGGGACTATCCGGACGGCCAGACGCCGTACGAATATCTGCAGGTGTTGCCCCTGACACCCAGTCAGCCGGAATATATCTGCGGTTCATTCTGGCATCTTCCAGCACATCTCGCGCGATGTTGGTCAATTGCATGGCAATTCCAAGATCAATCGCATGCGCATGCGCCTCGGAGTCGTCACAATCCAGCACATGACACATCAGCAGCCCCACTGTGCCGGCCACCCGGTAGGCATACCGCAGCAAATCGGCTTCACTAGCCAATGCCACTTCATCTTTCTGGTCATCCAGCAACCCATCAATCAAGGCAATCATGACATCACCGGGGAAAGACTGGCTGGCCATAAAAGGCTGGAAAGATGCGAGGGCAGGATCCGAACTTGTGCGTCCCGCTTCGAGATCAGCGCGGATAACAGCTAACCGGCTCGGACCATTTTCAATATCGCCATCAGCCATGTCATCGAGTATACGGCAGAAGGCATAGAGCCGCGCTGCGTCTGCCCCCATACGTTCGCCAAGGAATCGTCGTGCCCAGTGAAAACTCTTACCATTCGCAGCTAGCGAGTCTTCAGATGTCAGAGTCTCGTTTGACATGCGTGCCAGCCTCTGCCTTCAGGCAGGCTGTGCCATGCGCGGGGCAGCCTGCTCTTCCTCGTCAATCAGCGTCTCTACAACCTTAGCAGAACACAACACGCCTGGCATCCCCGCGCCGGGGTGTGCACCAGCTGCCGCAAAATACAGGTTTGGAATATGCGGGTCACGGTTGTGATAGCGGAACCAGGCCGATTGGATGAAGATCGGAGCAATCGAGAAGCCAGCCCCATGCATCGAACGATAATCAGTCTTGAAATCCTCTGGAGTCATCCAGAAATCATCACTGATGCTGTCTGTAATGCCAGGCATAATGGTCTTCTCAAGAGCGGCAACAATGCGGTCGCGAAGCGCCGGTCCCTCAGTGACCCAATCTACATCGCCCAGAAGGTTGGGGACCGGGCAGAGAACGTAGAAGCTGTCACAGCCGTCTGGCGCAAAACTCTCATCCGTTGCGGTCGGTCGATGAAGATAAAGCGAGAAGTCATCGGCGAGTATCTTGCGATCAAAAATGTCTGCCAGAAGCTCTTTATATCTCGGACCCATCCAGATTGTGTGATGCGCTACATCATCGAATTTTTTCTTTGTGCCAAAAAACAGCACATAAAGGCCCATCGAATATTGGGTCAAGGAATCTGGTAGGGCCCGCTTGCGACGGGCTTCCCCTGGCATCATCTGGCGGTAAATGGTCGGCGGATCACCATTGCAAATCACACGATCAGCAGCAAAGCTACGGCCATCCATGGCAATTGCACCCGTCGCGCGGTTGCCCTTCATGGTGATCTGATCGATATCCACGCCAAGCTCAACCTTAACACCTGCACGTTCTAGCAGCCTGTGAAGCTCCTCAACGAGCTTGCCAGTCCCCCCCATGCAGAAAAACACACCCCAGCGGCGCTCGAGATAATGAATCAGGGCGTAGATTGACGTGGTGGTGAACGGGTTTCCGCCAACCAGCAGGGGATGAATGGAAAAGGCCTGGCGAAGTAGCGGGTGCTTGATATGGCTGTTTACAAGCCCGGCAACTGTCCGGTAGCTACGAAGCCGCAATAGTGCCGGAACCTGCGCCATCATTGAGAAAAATTTCGTGAAGGGACGATCCGCCAGTTTCTCGAATCCAACCTCAAAAATCTGACGGGATGTTTCCAGAAGGCCTGCATAGCCTTTCACATCGCGAGGCGAAAACCGTTCAATTTCCCGATTGGTGTCTTCAACAGTGGCGCGGTAGTCAAATTGCTCGCCCCCGTCAAAATAGAACCGGTACCACGGGTCCAACGGACGAAATTCCAGATGATCCTCACGCCGCTCGCCAAACAATTCAAAAAGTTCATCAAATAGAAATGGTGCGGTAATGACTGTTGGCCCAGCATCGTGACGGAATCCACCTCGTTCAAAGACCTGAGCTCGACCCCCAATGGCGTTCAGGCGATCAACAAGCGTGACAGAATATCCACGCGCGCGCATCCGAAGAGCAGCAGCGATACCGCCAAATCCAGCCCCAATTACAAGAACATCAGACGACGTGTGATTGTTTGCTGACACCTGTTCTGTGCCGGCAAGACTGCTTTCACTTTCAGTGGTCATAGTGATGGCATTCACACCTTTTTCAGCGACGCGACTGACTTCAGGCATACCTGCTGAAGAAGCTGCTGTATAGGTGTGATCACGGCGTTCAATTCTGCGGGAAGTTTTGCCGCCGAACAGGTGGCATCATCAAGAAGCGCATTCATACGGTCTGCTGCAAGAGCCGGCGCTGGTGAGTTGCGAAGGGACTTAACCCATGCCTCAAGGCCGCCAACTTCGCCGGAGGCGTACCAGCTGTCAAATCTGAACAACTCATCTCCCGTCAGCCCTTGGCGGAACAGCACCACAACACCATTCGGTGCGCGGCGCCCCAGATCAGATCCGCAGGTGTTTGCACCATCATCCCCTGAAAAATTAAGGATGTCGTTGGCAATCTGGTACGCATTGCCAAGCGCCCGAAAGCAATCACCAATCGTTGCTGCGGCACTACCATGGAGGGCCATGGCAGCCACACCTTCCAGCGGCGCTGTCAACAGCGGGGCTGTCTTGTCTCCAGCACCCTTCAAATACTGATGCCAGTCTGTCACTGGACGAATATCGAACTCTCGCGCCTCGCCAAGCGTCGTCGTCTTCATGTGTGTTGCAAGAATCTTCATCAGCAGAGTCGTCTGAGACCGCTGCGCCGCTTCCGCTGCCAGCTCAAACGCCAACGCGATCATCCAGTCGCCAAGCGTTAAGGCGACGTCACGCCCATAAACAGACCAAACTGCTGGACGTCCACGGCGGAGCTTGTCACCGTCGCAAATGTCGTCGTGGATCAGGGACGCGTTGTGCAGAACTTCTATGGCAGCTGCCCAATGCAGCGCTGCACGTTGATCAACATTCAGCAAGTCGGCTGCCCGCAGCGCCATCTTGGCCCGCAGCATCTTGCCGGGCGCCGCAAAATGATGGGCTGCGGCTTCTGCAAGCGGCTCACCAGCCGCTGGCAGTCTATCAGTGATGAAAGCGTGAAGAATTTCTGAGGGAGACGGGGAGACGCCGTTGCCGCCAGCCTCAAAAAGAAGCTCTTTGGCCTGGGTCGATAGGTCAGTCATGATTACTGCTTTCCCTGGTCTTCCATGAATTTAAAAAGGACTAAGCAATCTGGGTGAAGGGGCAACGACAGGCGCTGCCCCTTCGAAGTCAAGCAGCCAATTAGGCCTTTGCTTCGGTCTCGGTGACAGCCACGTTCCAGATGATCACACCGAACGCAATTTTGTTCAGTACGTCAGCCAGGTTGTAGATCACGTTGAGCGATGCAGCAGCCGATGCTGGGTCGCCAGTTGCCAGGTAACCATAGAAGTAACCAAGCGGATAAATCGCCCAGCCGATGGTCACAATCCAGCGCATGGTCGCGAATGCCGACTTAACCGAATCTGGTGCCTGCTCTGCAGAAAGCTTGCCGGCTTCACCAGCGAAGATCTCATACAGAATGTAGAACCAACCGGCCATACCGATGACGAAGCCGAGCCACACATTCATGTAACCAACTTCACCAGCGTAACCACCGATCAGCATGATCAGTGTACCGATGGTCAGACGCCAGAAAATGCCCGAGGACACGTTCGCAATGGCGCGCAGGATCAGATAGAACTCGATCATCAGCAGTGGAACTGTGATGAGCCAGTCAATGTAACGATACACAGTTGGTGTATCGCCAGTCGCTACCCACACGTCGCGCATGTAGAAGTAGTGTACCGCTGCAACCAGAGTTACCAGACCGGACACGGTAAGCGAAGTCTTCCACTTACCTTCAACACGCTGTGTCTCAATGAAGAAAAACGCAGTCGAAGCGACCAGCGCCATCGAGATCAGCCAGAATGAAATTCCGACGTAATCGTCGGAAGCCAGATTGGCATCAGCAAACGCAACAGTAGGAGTTACAGCCAACGCCGCTGTCATCAGCGCCGCTTTCATGGCCTTACCCTTGAAGAGTTTCATTTTTTACCTCCGTTAACGAAAAGGTACGGACGCGCCGCCGCGATACTTCGCGACAATATGACCCACCCGTAACGCCATAACTGTATTGAGACATCCGGCAACCACGCAATTGCAATCAGGCCCATTTTGGCGTAGCCGCCTCAAAACCAGTTTTTTTCGTTTAAATACAATGCATTATAAGAAGAAAAACAGTTTTAACATTTCAGCAAGATTAACCATCTTGAAAAGTGAAATATCAATTTTTTTTGTTTTTTTTCAACAGTTTAACATATATGCTTCTTTATCGAGTGCAAAAACACTCTTTGCACTAATTGGTTGTGTTTTTAATTTTAAAATCACTTATTACACAATTTTCCAGGTCAAAACCTTCATCTACGGCGCCGCCTCACCCGCCACATTGCAGCAGCCCCCTCACAAATCCAACGCTGTGGCGCCGCTATAGGGGCTTCGGTCACAAGATTACCCTATTCCTGCCCTGATTCAGGGCTGATGCCTTGGCATATTTATCGTATAGTGCAGGCTGTTCCGCCTGTGTGATGACTGCGAGATTAGTTGGAATGCAAACAACGCAAGCCGCCCACCCCATATTTTCGTTCGCTGATGGCGAGCTTGGGCCAATAGCCGGCGCTCTCATCCGTTCGATAGAGCGCCTGAGCGGGCAGCCAAAGATTCGGCGGCTGTATTTTGACTATGTTGAAGAGAACCGTCCTTATGCCAATTTCTGGACAGACGCACTTGAGAAACTGAACATTTCGGTGAACCTAACAGCTGAATCAGGAGCAGCTATTCCAAAGTCTGGCCCCACATTGGTTGTTGCGAACCATCCCTATGGCGTCATTGACGGGCTGGTGCTGTGCTCTTTGATGGCGCAGGTTCGATCGGACTATAAGATCATCACTCACCGCGTCCTGCGTCAGGCGCCAGCGACAATGGACAAGATCCTTCCCATTGATTTCGACGAAACGGAAGCCGCACTGGCCACCAACATTGAAACAAGACAGGAAGCTGCCGCCTACCTGAAACAGGGAGGGGCCGTGATCATTTTCCCAGCAGGTGCCATTTCGCTGGCCCCCAAGCTGATCGGCGATGCCTATGACAAGGAATGGAAGACCTTCGCTGCCAAACTGGCGATGCAGACGGACACAGTCACGGTGCCATTTCTTTTTGATGGCCAGAATTCCTTACTCTTTCAGGCTGCACGCCATATCAGCCTGACATTGGCTTACTCACTGATGTTCCGTGAAATCTGCAAACTGATGGGAACGACCGTGTCTCTTACAATGCGGCAGCCCCTTCACGCGGACGAATTGAAAGAGTTTGGCAATCGCAAGGATGTCATTCAGCATCTTCGGGACAGGACTTACGGCCTGCTTTAGCACCTGACCACCAACACAACCTCAGACCCTTGGCGACCTGTGATAGCACCAGCAGGACGCAATATGGTCATTGACCATGCCTATCCCCTGCATAAACGCATAGACAATCGTCGTGCCCACAAACCCAAACCCCCGCTTTTTCAGATCTTTCGATAACTGATCACTTAGCGGTGTGGAGGCTGGCACCTCGGCATGGCTGGCAAAATGATTGATTACCGGCGTTTCATCAACAAACGCCCATAGATAATTCGAAAAGCTGCCATGTGAGTCCTGTAGAGCAAGGATGGCGCGTGCATTTGCGCGCGTGCTGAAGATCTTAAGACGGTTTCGAACAATAGCTGGATCGGCACGAAGCGATTCGAGCGCGTCGTCAGTCAAGCGGGCCACAGCACCAACATCAAAATTGTGAAACGCTGCACGGTACCCCTCTCGTTTACGCAGAACGACTTCCCAGCTCAGGCCGGCTTGCGCACCTTCCAAGGTCAGCATTTCAAACAAATGTCGATCATCATGAACAGGCACGCCCCATTCATTATCATGATACGCGGCAAGTATGTCCTGTCCCGGTCGCCCTCCAAAACATCTGACACGTCCATCTGGCAGGTTGGTTTGCTCAGACATGGTTTGCATCCCTAAACGAGTGATGTCAGCAGATTAAGGCCTATAACAGCAGTGTTCTGACCAGCAAGGATATTCCTGAAAGCAATATCAGAATAATCAGAAGACGCTGGTAGACTGCATCGCTGATCCGTCTGAACAGCATCAGCCCCGCAACCGAGCCGACAATGCTAGCGGGAAGCGCCACACCAAGACTGCTCAGCACAGGCAGCGTAAAGCCACCATCATAGGCAAGAAGACCAGCGGCCACAGTCAGGATTACCATATTATAAGGTTGCAGGACGCCGCGACGCTCACCTTTTGCCCAAGGACGGAGCGCCAGCCACATCGACGGCAACGCTCCACAAAGTCCAGCCATGCCACCCAACACACCGCCAGCGAACCCAATACCAGATTCCAGAACCTTCCAACTGCCAGTTATTTCAGGAATGCTTCGCCGAAAGCTGAAGTAACCGCCATAGGCCAAAAGCATCATACCGACAATCAGCGATAATGAACTGGCATCCACCAGAGCAAGGGCCATTAACCCGAACGGCGTACCAATCAGCCCCGGCACAAGAAACCGAGCAAGACGACGAAGATGAATGCTATGTCGCACCTGCCACATGCCGCCAAGCCCTGTAACCAATGTGCAGACCAGGACCACACCGACGGCTTCGCGCGGCGGCAACACCTGCAGGAACCAGCCAAGCGCGAAAAGAGCTGTGCCAAATCCGGCCAGCCCATTTACAAAGCCACCGGCAAAACCACCAGCGATCAGACAGATAATGACCATATCCATGAAATGCAGGCCTGACTCAAAACGAGATCAAAGACTAAGACGAAACAGGGTAGATGTCATCCTGCCTAGATTACATTAGTTGCCGGACCACGGCGAAACAGGCACCATGTCTGCAAATTGGGATGAGGGTTAATGATGAGTGGACACGATCTTAGCGCGGACTACGTCATTATTGGCGGCGGGTCGGCTGGGTGTGTTTTGGCGGCACGCCTTAGCGAGGATCGAGATGTCACAGTCGTCCTCCTTGAGGCCGGCGGTGAGGACACAAACCCGTTGATACATATTCCAGCAGGTTATATCCGCACGATGGTGAACCCAGCAATCAACTGGATGTTTGAAACAGAGCCCGAAACAAGTTCTGGTAACCGGCGGATCAAACAGCCCCGCGGCAAGGTTCTTGGTGGCTCCAGCGCCATCAATGCCATGCTGTATGTTCGCGGTCAGGCGGCTGACTATGACGGATGGGCCCAGCGCGGCAATGCCGGATGGAGCTATCAGGACGTCCTTCCCTATTTCCGTCGCGCCGAGAACGCCGAGTTTGCTGACGACAAAGATGAATTTCATGCCCGTGGTGGCCCGCTCAACGTTGCCAATCTGAGAACCCACTACAAAACATTGGATGTGTTAATGGATGCCGCGGAAAGCTGCGGCCACCCGCGGAACCCCGACTATAACGGTGCAAGCCAGGACGGTTTCGCCCCCTATCAGGTCACGCAGAAAGACGGTCTGCGTTTCTCGGCCAAGAAAGCCTATCTGAAGCCGGCCATGCACAGACCAAACCTGCGCGTTATCACTAGGGCTCACGCCACCAGCCTTATCCTTGGACAGGCAGCAGACGGCAGACCACAAGCATCTGGTGTCCGTTTTCAACAACATGGAGCCGAACGCACTGTTACCGCAAACCGTGAGGTCATTCTGAGTGCAGGTGCCATCCAGTCACCCCAGCTTTTAGAGCTGTCAGGCATTGGCGACCCAAATCTCCTGTCACAGCATGGCATTGTATCACGTCACGTTTTAAGAGGCGTTGGTGAGAATTTTTCTGACCATTACATCTCCCGCCTCTCCTGGAGGTTGAAGAGCAACATATCTATCAACAGCAAGGCGCGAGGCCTTGGGCTGGTCTCTGAGATTCTGAAATTTGCCCTGACCCGTCGGGGTGTGCTGACCATGCCAGCAGGCATGCTTGCCGGCTTTGTCAGGAGCCGTGAAGGATTGTCTGGGCCTGACATCCAATATCATATCGCCCATGCCAGTTTCGCAAATCCGGAGAAACGCATTTTCGACACCTTTCCAGGAATGACATTCGGCCCCTGCCAGCTTCGCCCTGAAAGCCGGGGTTCAATCCATATCAACAGCGATGACCCGTTAGCTGCGCCGCTCATTCGACCCAATTATCTTGGCACAGATGAAGATTGCCGCGTCCATATTGCCGGCATGCGCATTGCCCGGCAGATCATGACCAGCGATGTGATGGCACCTCATGTTGACCATGAAATGAAGCCGGGTGCTGATGCTGAAAGTGACGAAGACCTTCTGGCCTATGCTCGTGCGACGGGTGTCACATTATATCATCCGGTTTCAACCTGCCGGATGGGCCCATCGCCTGATCAGGGAGACGTGGTTGATGCAAGGCTGCGGGTCCATGGGATCGACAGGCTGCGCGTTGTGGATGCCTCAATCATGCCGGAGCTGGTTTCTGGCAATACAAATGCCCCGACCATCATGATTGCCGAGAAAGGGGCCGACCTGATCCGTGAGGATGCTGCATGACGACAGGATTGATCACACCGGACATCCTTGATGACATGGTAAGCTGGCGGCATGACTTCCACCAGCATCCCGAACTGGGATTTGAAGAGCATAGGACTTCAGCCCGTATTGCAGACCTTCTGCAGAGCTTTGGCATAGAAACACATACAGGAATTGGCGGCACTGGTGTCGTTGGGGTCCTGCAGCGCGGCAATGGCACCGGCAGCATTGCCTTTCGCGCCGATATGGATGCATTGCCCATCACCGAAACTGGCGATGTAGTGTGGCGCTCGCAGACTTGTGGAGCCATGCATGCTTGTGGTCATGACGGTCATAGCAGCATGCTGCTGGGGGCAGCAGCACATCTGGCACGTCATGGCAACTTCAACGGCCGGGTCATTTTCATCTTCCAGCCGAATGAAGAACATGGGCATGGTGCAGCAGCCATGATCAAGGACGGGCTTTTTACCAGATTTGAAACACATCACGTCTTTGCGATGCACAATATCCCCGGAATGCCAGCCGGTCATTTTGCAACACGGAGTGGTGCCATCACCGCCAGTGAAAGTCTGTTTGAGATCACCATTCACGCACAGGGTGGGCATGCCGCCCTACCCCATATGGGGGTCGATGCCATTCTGGTCGGCGCACAGCTTGTTACAGCCCTTCAGGGGATTGTATCGCGCAATCTTGATCCAGCGCGGAATGGCGTGGTGTCCATAACGGAATTCATAACGGATGGACGGCGCAATGTGCTGGCTGGATCAGCCACTCTGAAAGGGGATGCACGCGCTCTTGGAGATGACACTAATGCCGACATTGAAGCTGCCATGCGGCGCATCTGTTCGGGTATGGCGGCCACCCATGATGTCGATATTTCGGTCACCTATGACACCGTGTTTCCAGCCCTGCATAACAATCACGCTGCGGTCGACGCAGCCGTAACGGCGGCACAGGCTGTTGCCGGTGCAGAGCGGGTCAATCCAGCATGTGACCCAAAACTATTTTCCGAAGATTTTGCCCATATGGCGCGGGCCGTGCCAGCGTGTTTCATGCTGATCGGAAATGGCACTGAAGGCAATGCTGGCCAGCCACTACATGCCAGCGACTATGACTTCAATGACGGTATTCTAGGCCGCGGTGCAGCATGGATCAGCACGCTGGCTCAGCAAATGCTGCCACCGGCGGCCGACCAAGCCAAACTTTAAACCGCAATCAAAAACTAGGCTTCGTCTGCCAGATCAAGTGCCATGATCAGGTCATCAACATTCAGATTGTCGCCAATGCTGACATCGATCGATTTGACGGTTCCTTGCGCTTCAGACTGCAGAATGTTTTCCATTTTCATGGCTTCAATGATGGCGACATCCTGACCCTTCTGAACTTCGTCACCAACTTCAACGAGCAGCTTTGTGATCTGACCGGGCATTGGTGCACAGATTTCATCTGCACCCGCACCTTCAGCCACGGCAGGCATGTGATCAAGCATCAGGTCGTAACGTGCAGGAAGCACGGTCAGATCAAGACGTGACGCTCCGCGTGTCAGGCTGACACGATAACCGTTCCGTCGAATTTGAATGGCTGCCGGAACCTCATTGATCGTTCCATCAAACAGATAGATTGGACTGCGCAACTCACCAGCAAGATTTACGGACTTTCCATCAACCTCAAGCTGTGCCGACTGGTTGGCAATCCCTTTGACAGAGACCAACAGCCGATTACCCGTCTGATCGACCGCCACAAACGCGGTGTCCGGATCACCGCTATGCCGCTCTTCCATCTGCAGAGCCACAACGGCGGTTCCCAAAGCGATCAACCCAACAGCATCATCGGCAGCTGGCGCCTCTGCCACAAAGTCTCCGTCAAATTCCTCGGCGATAAAGCCCGTAGTAAGCTTGCCTGATCGGAAGGCTTCATTCTCCAGGACCGCCGAAAGGAACTGGCGGTTACAGGCTATGCCATCAATTTCATAGTGATCCAGGGCAAGATGGAGTCTGTCGATAGCGGCGTCTCGATCCGGTGCATAAGCCACAAGCTTTGCAATCATCGGATCGTAATACATGGAAATCTCGCCGCCCTCTTCAACACCGGAGTCGACGCGAACACCTTCGCCGGCTGGTTCACGGTAGCGTACAAGTTGTCCGATGGAAGGCAGAAAACCACGTGACGGATCTTCGGCATAGACTCGCGCTTCGATCGCCCATCCCTTGGCTACAATGTCATCCTGCGTCAGACCAAGCTCTTCACCAGCAGCCACACGGATCATTTTTTCAACCAGATCCAGACCATACACCATTTCAGTGACAGGATGTTCCACCTGAAGGCGTGTGTTCATTTCAAGGAAGTAAAAATCCTGATCGGCACCAACGATGAATTCAACCGTACCGGCGGACCGGTAATTCACCGCACGCGCCAGCTCTACAGCCTGCTGACCCATAGCGGCCCGTGTCTCAGCTGAAATGAACGGGCTTGGCGCCTCTTCAATCACCTTTTGATGGCGTCGCTGGATTGAACATTCACGTTCACCAACATAGACGATATTGCCATGCTGATCAGCGATCAGCTGAATTTCAATATGGCGCGGCTGGACTACGAATTTTTCAATGAAGACCCGCGAGTCACCAAAGGCTGTCTGCGCCTCGCTCATGGCTGCGCGCATCCCATCAGCAAGATCGTCTGCGCTTTCAATAACACGCATGCCCTTACCACCGCCACCAGCGGATGCCTTCACCATCACTGGATAGCCAATATCAGCAGCGGCCTTCAACGCCACATCAACGTCTGCAACTTCGCCTTCTGTCCCCGGAACGGTTGAAACTCCTGCCTTTTTTGCGAGCGCCTTGGATTCAATTTTATCGCCCATCACGCGGATGGCTTCGGTGCCTGGCCCAATAAAGGCAAGGCCAGCAGCCTCTACGGCAGCTACGAATTCAGCGTTCTCAGACAGAAAGCCGAAACCAGGATGAATGGCTTCAGCACCAGTTGATTTTGCGGCTTCGATAATCGCGTCACCACGCAGATAGCTCTGCGCTGAGGGCGCTGGCCCGATATTCACCGCCTCATCAGCCATCGTCACATGCGGGGTTCCAGCATCTGCATCGGAATAGACGGCAACTGTGCTGATGCCCATCCGCTTTGCCGTGCGCATGATCCGGCAGGCGATTTCCCCTCGGTTGGCGATCAGAATTTTACTGAACATGAATTTTACTCCGCATGGTCGAGGCAGACGCCTGACCGGAAAATCTAAAGTGGCAGGTTGTCATGCTTACGCGGTGGGTTTTCCAGCTGCTTGTCAGACAGCATTGCCAGCGCCCGCGCAATCCGGCGGCGTGAGTTTCGTGGCATAATGATGTCATCAAGATATCCTCGACCAGCGGCGACAAAGGGGTTCGCAAATTTTTCACGATATTCGTCAGTCTTGGCTGCGAGCTTGTCTGGATCAGCTGCATCCTCACGGAAAATAATCCGCGCAGCGCCCTCCGGGCCCATCACCGCAATTTCCGCGCTAGGCCAAGCATAATTTACATCACCACGGAGGTGTTTCGAGGCCATAACATCATAGGCTCCGCCATAAGCCTTGCGGGTAATCAGCGTAACCTTCGGCACAGTTGCCTCGGCATAGGCAAACAGAAGTTTTGCGCCATTTGAAATAATGCCACCTGTTTCCTGCGCCAGACCCGGCATGAAACCAGGGACATCAACAAGTGTGACAAGCGGGATATTGAAGGCATCGCAGAACCGCACGAAGCGCGCCGCCTTGCGTGATGCATTAATGTCAAGACAGCCCGCCAGAACCATGGGCTGGTTGCCAACAATCCCAACCGTACGCCCGTCAATACGGCCAAAACCGCAGAGGATATTGGCGGCATAGTTTTCGTGAATTTCAAAAAATTCACCATTATCGACGATCTGCGTCACCACCTTGCGCATGTCATAAGGCATATTCGCATTATCAGGGATGATCTGGTCAAGAACTGCTGACGGCCGATCGATTGGATCATGACATGGCACAATCGGTGCGTCTTCCCGGTTGGATAGCGGCAGATATGACATCAGCTCACGCGTCTGCATCAGCATGTCAATGTCATTCGCAAAGGCACCATGCGCCACACCAGACTGACGGCTATGCATCTTGGCACCACCAAGCTCTTCAGCTGTCAGGTCTTCATGGGTCACCGTTTTCACCACATCCGGGCCGGTTACGAACATATAGCTCGACCCTTCAACCATGAAGATGAAGTCAGTGATCGCTGGCGAGTAAACGGCACCACCAGCACAGGGTCCCATGATCAGAGAAATCTGAGGAATAACGCCAGATGCCAGAACATTGCGCTGGAACACTTCGGCATAACCGCCAAGTGACGCCACACCTTCTTGAATCCGTGCACCACCGGAGTCATTCAGACCAATAAGCGGGATGCCGGTCTTGATAGCTTGATCCATGATCTTACAGATCTTGGCAGCATGCGTTTCAGAAAGAGAGCCTCCCAAAACGGTGAAATCTTGTGAGTAAACGAAAACTGGGCGACCAGAAATAGCGCCATATCCTGTTACGACTCCATCGCCCGGCACCTTGGCATTGTCCATGCCGAAATCGTGACACCGATGCTCGACAAACATGTCCCATTCTTCAAAGGACCCTTCGTCAAGCAACAGCAACAGTCTTTCACGTGCTGTCAGCTTGCCTTTCGCATGTTGGGTATCGATCCGTCGCTGGCCGCCGCCAAGCCTTGCTTTGACGCGTTTTGCCTCAAGTTCGGCAAGAATATCCGTCATGAAATGTTCCTGAAAATACCAACTGACAATGTCGCCACCTTATCGGAAAGCGGCACGGCCAATCAACGTATTTCAGACAGTATGACGCAGGTCGTTCTATCCACCATGCGGGCGCATGGCGCTCTTACGGGCCTTATTCCAGTACCGAAAGAATCGGCCAAGATCAGCTGGCTTGGAAAGGGTCGCGAAGGGCGTGTCATCAACCATGTCAAAAGCAATATCGGACAGAGCCCGGCGAATCTGCCCATAACGGCGCAGCATATTCGGATTGGGCGTGGCAGGAACCAGAACCCGCGTCACGCCTCGAGCAGCAACAAGACGCGGCAAGATGTCATGCATACTGCCAGCATGAATTTCAGCCCCCATCTCCACGAGTGTTTCGTAGATGAAATGCTGGCGCTTCAGACCAATATCGTTTTCGCCAAAGTAATCCACATCCCATATGAAAACCGGCTGTGTATCGCTACCACGTTCATAATCAGCCGCGACAAATACTGGATGCGTTCGGCGCAACGCATCCTCATGCAGCCAGACCAGGTCAGCCATGTTGATCTCCCGCCATATGCGCAAGATTTGGGAACAGCAGTTCGTTCAGCTGTTCATAAGAATAACCAAGCACGCGGTTGTCAGCGAAACGCGTATTCACCTCATGCCCAGTATATTTCGCGACATTTTCAAGATTGAAGATGTAGGGCTTGTTGGAAAAGGTGCTGGCAACCCATTGCCATGACAGATTATTGCTGGCCGGGTCACCATCCAGCAGATTCTGCAGGAACCAGCGGGCACCTGCCTGCCAGCGAATACGCCGCCAATGCACGACATAGGATGCCACATACATGCGGGCATGATTGTGCAGGTATCCGGTTTCAAGCATTGTCCCGATGAAATGATCGATGCAGGCAACGCCAGTCTGCCCGGTGGAAATATCGTCAGGCAGATCCGTTTCATACTCACTGGCATCGAAACCTGTCTTATAGGTTTCTACATCATTCCAGATGCGCTCAGGATGAGCGACATAGACCCGTTGCCAATAATCCCGCCAAGCAAGTTCTTGAACAAACTTTTCGACTTTTTTCTGGTCAGGCTCGATGGAAAGCGCATGGTTGCGCACTTCATCAAGGCTGAGAATTCCCTGACGGATATAAGGTGACAGCCGGGTCACTGCGCCATCCAGAAAATTGCGCGTTGCGGCATAGGCTGCCGGATTGATCGCAGTGAGTGCTTTTTCTGCCGCGACACGTCCGCCTTCTATCGGGGATGGAGTGCATGGCTGCTGACCTGAAAGCTTGGCAATGTGATCCATCATCGCCTGACGGGAGGCGAAGCTTGTCGGCTGTGGAAGTGATGGTGGCGTTAATTCAGTCATTTCCGGCAAATGGGGTGCAAGACATCAATTGTCCAGATGTCATCCCTCTGACGATGCAGAATTCGGTATCAGTTCACCAAGTCAAGACCTGCAAGTTATCCCATGGCCGCCTCTGAAAGCCGACGCTGCTCACGCATAGCTTCCAGAGCCTTTACCGCCAGAACTGCCAGCAGATAATAACTGGCGAACTGATCAACAAGCGTATCAGTCAGCGGTGTATCTGTTTCCAGATCTTCCGCGCAATTTTCTTCACCGGCTAGTTCAGTTTGCATGATCATTCCTGAAAGCCGATTTTATCGCTCAGGCCACTTCACGCCCAAGCGCAGCGGTATAGATTTCAAACCATGTCTGGCGATCAATGGCAATCTCGGCTGCCCGTCCCAACGTGGCGATGCGATCAAGATTATTGGTGCCCATCACGGGAATGATCCGTGCTGGATGTGCAAGCAGCCACGCCACCGCAAGCGTCCCCACATCAACGTCAAAGCGCGCCGCAATATCTGCCATAGCATCATGGAGAACTTTGCTTTCAGCTTGAAAAAGAGTGCCCCCGGCAAGCGGCGACCAGGCCATCGGCGCAATGCCCCGCTGCTGCAGCCAGGCAATGTCACCATTGGTGAATGGGCTATGCTCAAGGACACTGATTTCAATCTGGTTGGTCGCAATCGGCGTTTTCATAGCTGATTGCAGAAGTTCGGAGTCCCATGGCCGAAAATTTGAAACTCCTATGTTGCCAACCTTTCCAGAGGCAACAAGATCATCCAGTGCGCGGCCTGTTTCATGATGATCCATCATCGGATCCGGGCGGTGAATCAGCAACAGGTCAATTTGTTCAATCCCCATCAGACGAAGGGAGTCGTCCACTGACTGGGTGATATGCTCACGACCGGTATCGTAATATTTCACCCTCGCCCCTGAATGCCGGCCTACAGGCGCAACAATGTCGCATTTTGTGATGATTTCGATCTGATCACGCAGACCCGTTCCCTTCAGAGCCTTGCCAAGAATTTCCTCCGCCTCGTACCCACCATAAATATCAGCCTGATCCATGCTCGTTATGCCTTGGGCCAGACAGGATTCAATCTTCGCCTGAATATGGGCTGGTGACGTATCGGCATCATCACCAAGCCGCCACATTCCATAAACTATGTTCGACAGAGACAGGCTGTCCGTCAGTTTGATCCGGGGCATCATCGTCTTTCTCCTGCACCAAGAGGTGTTGCCGGCACCGTCGAAGGCACCCGTCCATAAACATGCGGTAGCGAGCAGGTTTCAAGATGCGGCATCACCAGCCTGCCAAAATGTTCACATTCATCAATATGGGGGTAACCCGAGAAGATAAAGGCCCGCATGCCCATTTTGCGATATTCTTCCAGCTCGGACAGAATCTGATCTGCCGATCCCACCAAGGCCGCGCCGCATCCGGACCGGGCGCGTCCAACTCCGGTCCAGAGATGCGCCTCTATAAACCCTTCCATATCGGCAAGCTCGCGATTTCTTGCCTGATGGGACACACCGAGTGACGTACTGTCGAGCGCTCGGTCACGGATCTCCGTCCCTTTATCTTCATCAAGCTTGGAAACAAGTTCGGCAGCATACTCACGCGCCTCTGCTTCGGTATCGCGGACGATGACGTGACACCTCAACCCATAATCAAGCGTTCGGCCATAGGCTTCGGCCCGCGCGTGCACAGCCTTCATGCGTGAGGCCAGATCTTCTTTGGTTTCTGGCCACATCAGATACACGTCACAGAACTCACCACATAAATCGAGTGCAGGTGGTGAATACCCACCGAAATAGAGAAGCGGGCCCCCGTTTTGTTGATAGGGCCGAGCCGGATCGGTGGTCAGCCCTTCAAAATCATAGATTTCACCGTGATGATTGATCTCATCCTGCGACCAGGCCTGTTTCAGAATTTGAACAACTTCGCGCGACCGCTGGTAGCGATAGGCACTCTCTTCAGTTTGCCCAGGAAAATCTGATGAAATGATATTAACCGTCAGACGGCCTTCCAGCATGTGATCAAGCGTGGCCAGCGTTCGGGCTAGCATGATCGGTTGCATTTCTCCGCATCGCACTGCCGCCAGAAGATTCATCCGGCTTGTCAGGGGTGCACAGCCAGCAACAAACGATAAGGTGTCCTGACCGACCTGGTAGGAGGATGGGCACAGGATATTCCCGAAGCCCTGCGCCTCAGCAGTCTTTACAATCGATGAACAATGCGCCCAAGACGACCTCAGGTCGCCCTCCGGCACCCCAAGATGGCGGTAATCGTCTGAGCATAGCGCCGCAAACCAAGCATATTCCGCCGCGTCAATTTCAGGTGAAGTAACAGGAACAACAGTCATATCTGGACGTCCAACGGCCTTTGGGTAATCTTCAATTGACTCTCACCATTGAAAGATGGTGCGCCCTAATTTCCGCACAGTTTAGCGTGTTATGGCAAGGCTGTTCTGCTAAAGATGGGGGAATTACTACGCGATCTTGATGAAAGTTAAAGCCATGGCAGACCAGCATCTGAAATATGGAATAATCGGTTGCGGCATGATGGGGCGCGAGCATCTGAACAATATCGCTCTGCTTGACAACGCCCATGTCAGCGCGATCTTTGAGCCCGACGCCGCCATGCGCGAGGCCGCCGCACCGCTGGCGCCAGAGGCCACATTCTGTGACAGCATAGTCTCGCTGCTATCACGTGCCGATGTTGACGCGCTGGTGATCGCCTCACCCAATCACATGCATGTTGATCAGATTCAGATGGCGGCAGCCAGTGCCCGTCCCTTGTTGGTTGAAAAGCCGCTATATACTGATCCGTCGCAGGCCGCGATCATTCAGGAAATCGGCGCCACGTACGATGCCCCGATTTGGGTTGCCATGGAATATCGATACATGCCTGCTGTCACTCGCCTGATAGAAACCATTCCAGAGGTTACGGGCGGCGTTGAGATGTTGACCATTCGCGAGCATCGCTTTCCGTTCCTGACAAAGGTTGGCGACTGGAACAGATTCAATGCCAACACCGGCGGCACTCTTGTCGAAAAATGCTGCCATTTCTTTGATCTGATGCGCCTGATCACCGGCGGCGAGGCGGTGCAGGTCATGGCTTCGGCAGGACAGGCAGTTAATCACCTTGATGAACGATATGACGGCGCGGTGCCCGACATCTGGGATCATGGCTATGTCATTGTTGATTTTGACAATGGCAAGCGGGCAATGCTGGAGCTGTGCATGTTTGCCGAAGGGTCACGCCATCAGGAGAAAATCTCCGCGATTGGCGCGGCTGGTATGGTCGAAGCCTTTGTCCCCGGCCCCACTCGGTTCTGGCCCCAGTCGGCTGGTGAACCGCCAGTGGCAGAGCTGGTCATATCACCTCGTGACATCAATCAGGCACGGCGCGAAGAAATCGCAGTAGATCCCGAATTGCTGAAGGCAGGCGACCATAATGGCGCAACCTTTTACCAGCACCAGAAATTTGCTGATGTTGCTCGTGGGCAGGGAACCATTGAGGTGAACTTAAATGATGGAGCCCGTGCGGTTGCCATCGGGCTTGCTGCACAGAAAAGCGCCTCAACCGGCAGCGTTGTGAAACTTTAGCGTCTATTCCATCGATAGGATGATTTTTGGCGCCGCCCGGCCTTCATGAATGTCAATGAAGGCCGCGGCACCGTCATCAAGTGGCCGCAGGTCAGTCCAACACGCCCCACTGACTCGGCCATCCGTCAGCATGGCCAGCGCTTCGGCAAAATCATCCGGTGTATAACAGTAAGTACCGATGAAGGTGATTTCCTGAAGCGTCATGCGCCGCGTATCGAGTCCAGCGTCATTATCCTGCAACCCGACATGGATTAGCACGCCACCAGGACGCAGCATGGCTGTGGATGCCGCACGCGTAGCCCCCATACCGACAGCGTCGATGACGAGATCAACGGACCCATCCTCAATAGCGGTTTCACGAGGGTCATAGGTTTGGCAGATACCAAGCTCATCTAACACCCTGCGGCGAAGCGGGTTGGTTTCTGCCACCATCGGTGGCGCATAGCCATAAGCAATGAGGACCTGCGCACAGAGCAGGCCGATGGCCCCACCCCCCAGAACAACCACCTTGTCCGTTGGCGTAGACCCACCACGGCGCGCCAGAACAACAGTGCGCACAGCAACAGCTGTCGGCTCGGCAAGCGTCGCATTCTCAAACGTCACAGCATCATCCAGAGGGATAACGTTCCTGTCTGGCACCATCACCTGTTCGGCAAAGGCACCCGGAATTCGCATGCCAATAAGTTCACGCTTTGCGCACAGATGTGGGTTTCCGCCTTCACAGACATCACATTCATGGCAGCTGATCAGAGGATTGATGGCGACCCGTGCCCCGGCGTGGGGACCATTCATTGCAATACCGACCGATTCATGCCCTAGAACCAGTGGCGGCACGCGCCGTTCGTCATGACCGTGCCAGGCATGCATGTCCGACCCACAGATGCCACAAAGTGCCAGCCGAACGATTGTTTGACCAGACACAGCAACTGGCGCGTCCACTTCGCGGATTTCACTTTCCATCGTTGCGGTATAGACAAGAGCTTTCATTTTGCTGTGAACCCTCCATCCACCATCAACACCTGTCCGGTGACATAAGCACTGGCTTCAGAACATAGAAACAGCAGCGGACCGTCTATATCTTCCAGCTTGCCGTTGCGTCCAATACAGGTCTGGGCCGCATTTCGCGCTGCCCGATCAGCATCGGCAAAGACCGGCGCAGTCAATTCTGTTGGAAAGAACCCCGGGCCGATGGCATTTGCATTAATCCCATCCGACGACCATGCCTCTGCCATGGCACGCGTCAGCTGGCCAATCCCCGCCTTCGCCGCACCATAGGCAATACCGTTGGTAAAAGCGCGATGGGTCTGCAGGGAGGCGAAGTTGACAATGCGACCCCACCCCCTCGCCTTCATCTGCGGCACCAGCTTCTGGGAGATGAAGAACGGTGCTGTCAAATTCACCCACTGTGTGGTCTGCCAGTCCTCAGGCGTCACATCATCCGCATGCTGGCGCAAGTTGACGCCAGCAGCGTGTACAAGAATTTCCGGTGGGCCAAAGGGGCTGGACACTGCCTTACAGACAGTTTCGATGCCTTCCATGGAAGAGATGTCACCGGCCAGACCATATCGGCAGGTGTTGTCCTTCGCGGCCCACTCGGCAAGCGCATCCGCGCGCCGTGCGACACCCACGACTTTGGCGCCGGCTTCCGCCAGCACTGTGGCTGCCTGCTGACCAAGACCGGCGCTGGCACCCGTCACCAGGGCAACGCGGCCTTGAAGGTCAAACATGTCCGAGGAACCGGCACTCATGGATGCGCCCTCACGAACTGGCTAGCTGGCAACTGCACCCATGAACCGATCACGGATCGTCACAGGATCCATTTCAATGACCGGAACCTTGATATTTCCAGACTCGCATTTAGACACAATGATTGTCGTCTGGTCAGCAGCCAGCGCTGCACGCATGGCATCAGCCGTGTCTTCAGCCGCACATTCCACGACATTGTCACAGCCACACGCCTTGGCAACTTCGGTCAGCGAGGTTTTCATGCCAGCATAGGTTGGCTGGTCACCTGTCGAGCCATAGCTGCCGTTATCGATAATCAGCAGAATGAAGTTTGGCACCTGATTATTAGCAATAGTCGGCAGTGAGCCAAGATTCATCAGAACTGAACCGTCACCATCAATGGCAATCACTTTCTTTGACTGCGCCATGGCCAAGCCTAGACCGATCGACGAGGCAAGCCCCATTGTACCAAGCATGTAGAAGTTGGTTGGCTGATCATCCAGCAGATGCATTTCCTGACTTGGAAGACCAATGTTACAGACAACAAGCTCGTCCGAAATGATCGGGATCAGCGTTTTCAGAACGTCACTACGGATCATGATCTTATTGTCCTTTCCAGAAAGTGGCATCCATCAGGATGGCAACCGGCTTGCGCCCCATATAGGCGTAGCTCAGGATATCTGACAGCTCGTCAGCATCCTCAGGCTTGTGAAAATGATAGGTCGGGATATTCAGCTGTGCCAGCAGAGCCTTGGTGTGGACTGCCATCTCAACCTGACAAGCGACGGGCTCACCAACCTCACCACGATAGCTGATAAGCATAGGCAATGGCATGCGATAGAACTGAATCAGTGTGGCCAGTGCGTTGATCGTCACGCCAATAGCCGTGTTCTGCATGATAATGGCAGGGCGCTTGCCGCCCATAAAAGCACCTGCACACAGGCCCATGCCCTCATCCTCACGGTTCGCAGGCACATGGATCATGTCACTGGAAGCTTCAATTTTCTCAATCACACCGGCAAGCTGTTTACATGGCACGGTGGTGACATAACCAACATTGTTGGCAACCAGCGCATCCATAATTACGTCATTCACAGACATTCTTTTGCGTCCTTCTGATTTGGTTCAAAGGCTGTCGCGACCAATGGGGTGGTCAGGCCAGGTTTTCACCGGGAAAATATTTGCGAAGGCGGGCATCTCCAGCGCGCGCATGCGCTTCCATGCCTTCCAGCCGCGAAATACGGGCAGCGGCCTGGCCTACCTCGCGGTTCGCCTCACGGGTCATGCGCTGTGTCGTCACAACCTTCATATATTTATGCACAGAGAGGCCACCTGTATAGTGTGCGGCACCCTTCGTCGGCAAAATATGGTTCGTGCCAGAGCATTTGTCTCCGTAGGAAACGGTTGTTTCTTCACCAACAAACAACGACCCATAATTACGCAGATTGTCTGAATACCATTGGTCACGCGCTGTCTGAACTTCCAGATGTTCGGCTGCATATTCATCCGAAACAGCCACGATCTCCTCATGGGTGTCGCACAGAACCACCTCACCATAATCCCGCCATGCGGTGGTCGCCGCACCACGAGCAACCTCTGGCAGGGAGTCGATCAGCCCGTCCATGCGGCCCATCACATCGTCAGCCAATTCACGCGACGTGGTGAACAGCCACGCTGGTGAATCTGGTCCATGCTCGGCCTGGCTGACCAGATCTTCAGCGACAATCTGCGGGTCAGCGGTCTCATCCGCGATGACAGCGATTTCCGTTGGACCTGCAAACATATCGATACCGACACGTCCGTATAGCGTTCGCTTTGCCTCAGCAACGAAGCGGTTGCCTGGCCCCACAAGAATACGGGCAGGCTTGCCCGTGAACAGGCCATAAGTCATGGCGGCAATAGCCTGAACACCGCCTAGCGCCAGAATGGTGTCAGCACCGCACAAATCCATGGCGTAGAGGATAGCGGGGTTCGGACCTTCGTCACCGCGGGGAGCCGAGCAGGCAACAATGTGGTCCACACCCGCCACCTTGGCAGTGGCAATGGACATGATGGCAGATGCCACATGGGCATATCGGCCGCCTGGGACATAACATCCAGCCGTTTCGATCGGGATCAGCTTCTGACCTGCCCACAGGCCTGGTGACAGTTCTGTCTCAAATTCCTGAATGGAACTTTTCTGAGCTTCTGCGAATTTTGTCACCCGGTCATAGGCAAACCGGATGTCGTCTTTCAGTTGCTGAGAGACCTGGTCACCTGCTGCCGCAATCACATCTGCGGGCACCACGATGTCGCCGGTATACCCATCAAGATCGCGGCCATAGGCAATGGCTGCATCCTCGCCGCCGGCCTCAATTTTAGCCAGCATCTCCTCGACGATGCGACGGGTCTCATCAGTACCGGTCTGCGGGGTTTTATCAGCCCGCTTCAGATAGGTAACGGCCATGGTTTAGTTACTCTCCATAAATCAGGGTTGGCAGCCACAGGGCAATTTGCGGGAAGATGAAGATCAAGGTCAGGCCAATCAGTTGAATGACCATGAACTGCATCATGCCGATGTAAATATCCTTCAGGTCCCAGTCCGGAACGACGCCCTTGAGGAAGTAGGCAGACAGCGCCACCGGTGGACTGAGCCAGGCGGTCTGTAGATTGACTGCAACCAGAATGCCGAACCAGACAAGATTGATATCCAGCTGGATCAGAACCGGGATAAGGATTGGCACGATAATAAGAACGATTGGCACCCATTCAAGAGGCCAACCAAGCAGGAAGATCATCGCCATGATGATAATCAGAATCATCGTCGCTGACATATCCCAGGACAACAGGAACTCTGTCAGCATCATAGGAGTGCCAAGTCGCGAGAAAACAGCACCAAAGAAGTTTGATGCCGCGACAAGGAACAGGATCAGGACAGAGATTTCCAAAGTCTTGATCAGCGCCTCATAGAATTTGCCAATAGTGAACTTACGATAAGCAAGTGACAGCAGAAGTGCGCCAAACGCACCACAGCCGGCACCTTCTGTAGGTGTCGCCCAACCAAACAGAATCGAGCCAAGAGCAAAGGCAACAAGTGCTGATGGCGGCACCAACCCCATGAAGAACTCGTGCCATAGATCAGAAAAGAAGAACCCCTTCGGCTTGGTATCCCGCACCCATCTGGACGCAAAATACATAACCACGGCCCAGCCAAGCGGGATGATCAGGGACGAGCCGGGGAACATGCCGGCAAATGAACCAGACAGTCCCATGATCATCAGCGTGAACAGCATGATGATTGAGCTGATGACGAGGATCGCTTCCAGCCAGTAATAGTCGGATGTTACTGGTTGCTGATCTTCAGGAAGGGCAGGCCCCAGATTCGGGTTCAGCCAGCACCGAATGAGCGCATAGGCAGCATAGATGGATGCCAGAAGAATGCCCGGAATGATTGCAGCAGCAAACAGATCCGTGACCGGAACTTCCAGCACCGGTCCCATGACCACAAGCATGATCGATGGCGGGATCAGAATACCAAGCGTACCCCCCGCGGTGATTGTTCCAGCTGCCAGACGCACGTCATACCCAGACCGGTTCATTGTCTTGGCAGCCATGATCCCCAGAATGGTGACAGACGCACCAACAATTCCGGTCGCGGCGGCAAAGATGGTGGAGACAAACAGCACCGCAAGGTACAGCGCTCCCCGTGTCCGCGACAGCATCAGCTGAACCGACGTAAACAGGCGCTCCATCAGCCCAGCCTGTTCCATCATAATGCCCATGAAAACAAACAGTGGCACAGCGGCAAGTGTCTGTTCCAGCATCACGTTATTAAACTGCAGAGTCTGAAGATAAAATACGAGCTTGCTACCAAATCCCCAGGCCCCGAAGGCAAATCCCAGGAAGATCAGCGTGAAGGATATCGGAAAGCCGACAAATATGGCGATCAGCATGACCCCAATCATGATCGCCCCAATCATTTCAGGGGAAAGACCTCCTGCGCCCTTGATATCCCTATCCAGAATACCGCCGAGGCCAACAATGTCTGGGAAGAAGGTATTACCAAACAGCGCCGCCAGAACAATTACATAGACAGGCAGAAACTGCAGGACGCGCCGACCAAGAGTTCCACCCATCTGGTGGATGGCTCTAAACAGCTCGGCCACACCCTGTAGCAACAGGAGCAGCGCACCGATTGGCATAGCTGATCGGGCCGGCGCCAGTGGGGCCATGAGGGCAGTATCCATGGACCGTTCCCAGGACACCCATGCCTTGATTGTGTATTCCGCTGAGACCCAGAAGAAAAACAGCATCGCCGGGAAATAGAACAGCAGGTAAAGCGTTGTATCAATCGAGGCCTGTGTCCGGAGTGAAAAATTCCTGAACAGGAAGTCAGCGCGGATATGGACACCCCGCATAAGCGCATAACCAGCGCCAAGCATGAACATGGCGCCGGAGAACATACGGCTGGTATCGTAGGCCCAATCTGTAGGTGCGACGAAAACCTTGCGCGCCACGACCTCGTAAATCATGGCAAAGATGATCGGAACAAGCATCAAACAGGTCAGACGGCCTGCCCAGTTGTTCAAGATGTCGATATTGCCAACGATAAACCGCATCCAGGGATGCATGTCCTCTGGCGTATCACCAATCTCGCCGGCCCGGCGTTCAGCAATAAGCTCGTCAGCGGTGTCCAGCTGATTCAGATCTGGTTCCTGTGACATGCCAATTCCCCCGAAGTTGGTCTCGTTCAAACGAAAAAGAGAACAATAAATAAGGCGTGAGCCCCGATCTGTCGGGGCTCACGCCAAGCTTGATTTATTTCAAGCTGTTTGCGTAGGCCATACCCAGCTGGGCATTAGAGCTCTGTGCACCAGACCAGAATGGAACTGCAACGCGTGCAAAGTCCTTCTGCGACTGCCAGACCTGAGCGAAAAACTCATTCTCAGACGACTTGGTCTCGAGAAGGTTGTTCGCTGCTTCCATGTAAGCTGGGAAGTAATCAGCAGGTGTATCCTGCAGGATCACGCCATGCTTGGTTGTAAGCTCGTGCAGTGCCTGACCATTGTCATAGATACGTGCAGACATACCCTTCATCAGAGCGGCGTTGGCAGCCACTTCGAAGGCGTTCTTCTGATGATCCGTAAGGGAGTTGTAGACGTCCTTGTTCAGATACATATCGGCGTTCACGACAACCTGGTGCAGACCCTGAAGATAGTAATGCTTCAGAACCTTGTGGAAACCAAAGTCCATGTCTGGCTTCGGGCAGCACCATTCAGCCGCATCAATTGTGCCCTTTTCGAGCGCAGGCAGAATGTCACCGCCACCCATGGCAACCGACGCCACACCAATATCCTTATAGGTCTGGCCTGGCAGGCCTGGAGGTGTGCGGAAACGGTACTTACGGAAATCATCCATTGAGTTGATTGGCTCTTTGAACCAACCCAGAGCTTCTGGACCAACTGGCTGCAGCATGAAGCCTTTGACGTTCATGCCCATCTCGTCCCACAGGCGGTCATACAGTTCCTGGCCACCGCCATACTGGAACCACGACATGAATGCGAT
>WTJS01000073.1 GCA_011524735.1 Alphaproteobacteria bacterium | reverse complement strand
TATTTTCCTTGGCGACATGACTGATCCGGTGATGCTGGATCAGGTGCGTGCCGCCATTGGTGGGTCTGCACATGCCGTGCTTAGCGATATGGCGGCAGATACAACTGGGCACCGGCCTACCGATCATATCCGCACGACCGCTCTTCTTGAAGCCGCCCTGCATTTTGCGCTGGAGGTGCTGGTGGATGATGGGTTCTTCCTGGCCAAATGTTTTCGCGGTGGTGCGGAACGAAGCGTGCTGGATATCATGCAGGCGAACTTCGCCACGGTACGTCATGTGAAGCCGGCAGCAAGCCGTCAGGAATCCGTTGAAAGCTACGTTTTGGCCACCGGCTTCCACGGGCGTGGTGGATGGCCGGGCATGGCGGAAGATGACGAAGCCAACCAGGCCGAATCCGAAGGTGGATTTTCGCCAATCTAAGGCCGTTTTGGATCGTGCAGCGCCAGTGCTCTGACCCACTATTTTGGGGGTGTCATTCTGCAGTCCCCTCAGATATAGTGGCGCGCCACCGGATATGCGGAAGGCGACCCCATGGAAATTCGTGAAGCCCTTACCTTTGATGACGTGCTCCTTGAGCCGTCACGCTCGGCCGTATTGCCAGCACAGACAGATGTTTCGACAAGGCTGACCCGCAACCTTCGGCTGAACATTCCGCTTCTGTCCGCGGCGATGGATACGGTGACCGAGCATCGCCTGGCCATCGCCATGGCCCAGGCCGGGGGGATCGGGGTCATTCACAAGAATATGAGCATTGAGGAGCAGGCTGCCGAAATTGCCCGGGTGAAGAAATATGAATCCGGCATGGTGGTGAACCCGATGACGATCACGCCTGATCGCACCCTTGGTGAAGCGCTGGAGCTGATGAAGGCGCATCAGATCAGCGGCATCCCGGTGGTGGATGGTGATGGCAAGCCTCCGCATCGGCTTGTTGGTATTCTGACCAACCGTGATGTCCGATTTGCCAGCGATCTGAACCAGAAAGTGTGGGATCTGATGACCCGTGAGGTGATCACCGCGCGGGAGGGGGTTACGCAGGAAGATGCGAAGAAGCTGCTTCATGAGCACCGCATTGAAAAGCTGGTTGTGGTGGATGCCAAGGGTAGCTGTATTGGCCTGATCACGGTCAAGGATATAGAAAAAGCCCGCAATCACCCGATGGCAGCCAAGGATGAAGCCGGGCGGTTGCTGGTTGCGGCGGCAACCGGCGCTGGCGATGAGGGCGCCGCCCGGGCCGAAGCGCTGATCGATGCCGGTGTTGATGTGGTGGTGGTCGATACGGCGCATGGCCATTCTGAAGGGGTGTTGAACGCCGTTACCAACATCCGCAAGAAAGCCAATGACGTTCAGGTGATTGGGGGCAATGTGGCAACGGCTGATGGGGCGCGTGCCCTGATTGATGCCGGGGCTGATGCGGTGAAGGTCGGGATTGGCCCTGGGTCCATCTGCACAACCCGCATGGTGGCGGGTGTTGGTGTGCCGCAGCTGACAGCGATCATGGATGCGGCTGAGGCCTGTCATGCGCAGGATGTGCCGGTGATTGCCGATGGCGGCATCAAATATTCGGGCGATCTTGCCAAGGCGCTGGCCGCTGGCGGCGACTGCGCGATGATCGGGTCACTGCTGGCTGGTACGGATGAAACGCCGGGTGAAGTGTTTTTGTATCAGGGACGTTCCTACAAGGCCTATCGGGGCATGGGGTCGACTGGGGCGATGGCACGCGGATCTGCTGACCGGTATTTTCAGGCGGAGGTATCACAGCCGTTGAAGCTGGTGCCAGAAGGGATTGAAGGTCAGGTTGCCTATAAGGGACCTGTGGAAAATGTTCTTCATCAGCTTCTTGGCGGGGTGCGGGCAGCGCTCGGTTATACCGGCAACGCCACCATTGCCGAACTGCAGGCCAATGCCAAATTCCTGCGGATTACCGGCGCTGGCCTGTCAGAAAGCCATGTTCATGATGTGACAATTACCCGCGAAGAGCCCAATTACCGGCCGCGCAGCTAGAGGCAGGAATTTTTGTAAATGACACCAGCCGCCCGTATTGCCGCTGTTATTGATCTTTTTGAAGGGTCGGCCGAAGGCGCCGCTGCCGGCGCGGTGCTGCGCCGAGGGCTGCAACGCCGCCGTTATGCCGGGTCGGGTGACCGTCAGGCCATCAGCGCTCTGTTCTGGGGCGTGCTGCGAACCCAATCCCGTCTGGCATGGCATCTGGAACAGCTTGGCCATGACCCCACACCACGCAATCTGGTGCTGGCTGCCCTGCGTCTTGTTGACGGCATGGATGGCGAGCAGGCTGCAGCTTACTTTGGTGGTGAGGATCGGCATGGACCGGCGGCCCTGACCGAGAGTGAGATTGTCCTGAATGACGGGCTTGAAGGGCGAGCGCTGAACGATCCGGCACTGCCACGGGCAACACGGTATGAGTGGCCTGATGACTTTATTGCCGATGTGGAAGCCGCGCTGGGTGCTGACACCAATGCCGAACTTGACGCGATGCTGGGTGAGGCAGGAACCGATCTGCGGATCAACCCGCTGAAGGCGAAGGATCGCCGCCTTGTTCGCGACAAGCTTGCCGGGCGCGGGATCAAATGCCATCCGACGAAGCTGTCACCTTATGGCATCCGCCTGACAAAGCGGGCCCGCACCGAAGATCTGAATGAATTCAAGAAGGGTCAGTTTGAAATTCAGGATGAAGGCTCGCAGATTGCTGCGCTGCTCTGTGATGCACGGCCTGGCATGCAGGTTGCCGATATCTGCGCCGGGGCGGCTGGTAAATCGCTGCTCATGGCGGCCAAGATGGAAAATCGCGGCCGCATCATTGCGCTGGACAATGATGCTGAACGGCTGGAACGCGGGGCCGTGCGGATCCGCCGGGCTGGCATTCACAATATCGAACGGGTTGCTGTCGCTGGGGACTGGGGCACCAAACGATATCGTGGCAAGTTTGATCGGGTGGTGATTGACGCGCCCTGCAGCGGGTCAGGCACATGGCGGCGCGCCGTTGATGCGCGCTGGCGGCTTGACGCAGAAGGGCTGGCCGCTCTTCACGCGGCGCAGGCTGATCTGTTGGAAAAAGGTCGCGCCATGGTCGCGCCCGGCGGGCGGATCGTCTATATCACCTGTTCCCTGCTGCGCAGC
>WTJS01000104.1 GCA_011524735.1 Alphaproteobacteria bacterium | reverse complement strand
GCCAGAAACGAAAAAGGCCGGAGGGATATCCCTCCGGCCTTTTTCGTTTCTGGCTAGATTATTCCTGCAGAAATTCCTTTGTCTTGCGGATGGCTTCAGCCAGCCCGACCCGTTCAATTGGGGCACCTGGCGGAAAGGCGCTTGTCAGCCTTGTGGGCAGGCGACTGTCGAGCATCACAAACACCCCGCGGTCACTGCCGCGCCGGATCAGCCTGCCAAAGGCCTGCCGCAATTTCAGACGGGTGATCCGGTCGACCCAGGCGTCACGACCCTGCCACTCTGCACGTGCTTTGAACAGAATATCGGCGCGTGGCCATGGCATGCGGTCGAAGACAATCAACCGAAGGGCCTCTCCGGGAACATCAATGCCATCGCGTACGGCATCCGTACCAAGCAGGCAGCTATGTGGCTCTTCACGAAATATCTGGAGCAGAGTTTGCAGGTTCATCCTGTCGACATGCTGCGCATAAAGAGGAAGGCCAGCCGCCTCAAGTCGTCGTGACAGATCGGGATAGGTCGCCCGCAGCCGTCTGATCGCAGTGAACAGGCCAAGTGCGCCGCCACCTGATGCTTCCATCAGGGCTGCCATTGCGGCGGCTGTCGCAGCTGGACGCTCGCGTTCAAGATCATTGACGATCAGGATTTTGGTTTGGCCCGCATAATCAAAGGGAGACTCGAAGTTCGCCCGCATTGAGGGGTGATCCAGATGTAATGCGCCGGTCAGCGCAAGGGCTGACTCCCATGACGGATCCTGTGGGGTTGGCGGTGTGTCGGAAGGCGGGGCGTCCTTGCTGGCCGGTAGCGGGTCGCGCAGCGTTGCCGATGTGATGGCGACTCCATGCGCTGGCTCCAGCACAGTCGCGGCAAAAGGAACGGTGGGATCAAGCCAGTGCCGCGCCACTCCAACATCGCGGTCGGCGCCGTCCAGCCTGTCAATCTGCATCCAGTCCACAAAGCCATCACTTGGCCCGGCAATGGCGCTGTCCAGAAGGGCCTGCCATCCGGCCACCGGTCCGGCGGCGCGGAGTTCCAGCCCACGAATGCCGCCTTCAAGCCTGGCACGGTCGGCACTTTCCAGCTCATCGGCGCGATCATTCAGAATGGCTTTCAGCCTGTTCGCCAAAGCGCGAAGCGGTGCTGCCAGTTCGGCAAGGGCGCCGCGAAACGGCTCAACCGCAGTCACCAGCTCGGCCGGGGCGGGGTGAAAATGCGCTTGCAGATCATAAGGGCTTTCAACATCTTCAACCCGTGCATAGAGGGCCTGACGCAACGTCATGAAAAAGGCTTCTGCTGGTCCGACTGGCGACATATTGCTGATGCGCTTCTGCCAGCCTTGACCAGGAAGGGTGCGCGCCGCTTCAAGCGCCTGGTCGAGTTCTGCCAGCGCCGCTGGGTCATCGGCCAGAAGTTCGCCAAGACGTTTCTTCAAGCCACGGGCACGACCACGACGGCCATCCTCGGCGCCACGGATCCAGTGGCGTAGCTCGGCAGCTTCCTGTGCGCTCATATAGACGGAAAACGCGCTGTCGGCAGCATCGAAGACATGATGCCCCTCATCAAACACATACCGTGTCGGACGCCGTCTGTCGCTGCCAGCCTCAGCTGGTTCCGGGACCGGCGGCGAATAGGCGGCATTGATCATCACCAGCGCGTGATTGGTAATTACGATGTCGGCGCGCCGTGACCGGCGGACTGATTTCTCGACAAAGCAGCGGTTGTAGTGGGTGCAAGCGCTGTGAATGCATTCGCCGCGCCGGTCGGCAAGCCCCACTGTCTGGGCCCGTCCCACAAGATCAGTCAACCAGGCTGGAAAAGTAGGCCCGGTGAGATCGCCGTCATTGGTTGCGCCAGCCCATCGTGCCATCAATCCCAGCGCCGTGCCGCGTCGAGGGACGCCACCGAGCTGCGCGAGTGCTTCTTCAAGGTTCAACAGGCAGAGATAGTTTTCTCGACCCTTGCGAATCACCACCTTGCGGGCCCACTCCCCGGCGTCAGGATAGAGCCGGGTGAGTTCCGAGGCGATCTGATGCTGTAAGGTACGGGTAAAGGTTGAAATCCAGACAGGTGCACCGTTCTTCTCAGCCCATAGCGTCGCTGGTGCAAGATAGCCAAGGGTCTTGCCCGTTCCCGTCCCTGCCTCTGCCAGTACCATGGTTGGGGTAGGCCCGGCTTCAGGTGTGTCAAAACTGGTTGTCAGCGCAGCGGCATAGTCGGACTGGCTTGTTCGTGGTTCAGAATGATCACCAAGCATGCTCCGTAGCCTGTCACGGGCGGCATCTGCCATGATGGGGCTGGTGCCTGGTGGTATAGCGGCGCTGAAGTCCGTGTATTCAGGCAGTCTCCCCCAGATGGCGGCCATCCGGCCATCTGGCGGTGCGGCAGGCGGCATAGGCAGTCCCATATGGGCGAGGACAAGAGGGCCCCAGATCCAGCCTGATGCTGTCATCATCGAGGCAATAGCTCCTGCCTCACGCCGATCGCGGTCGGGAGCGCTGGCAATTTCATCCAGCAAGGCAAATGCTGCTCGCGGAAGCATCGCTGCCATGTCTTCACCACTCTGAGGCAGTGGTAGCGACAAGGCTGCGGCAAGGCCCCGCGGAGTCGGCAGACAGAACCGTGCGGGCCGGACAAAAGCGAAGAGCTCCATGACATCGAGAGCGGCTTCAATGTCGGTGCCTGCACGTGCCGATGTCCATCGTGCATGACAGATTACTGGAATATGCTGTGCAAGCTTGTCGGCAACAGCATTTCGCGTCAGTTCGGAAATCTCGCCATCACCTGAAATCCAAATCAGCTTCGTGCCGGCAGGGTAGAATACTGGTGCGCTGTGAAGTTCGGGAACCGAAACCGGTCGAATGCCTGCCGGTGGGTTGGGATTGCCGAGGGGAAGGCTGGTATCGGATGGGGGACGCTGCATGCCTTTGATATAGCCGGTATCACACCGGCCTACCAGCATGCAGTTCATTGCGGTTAACGAGCAGACAACCATCTTGGCATGTCCTGCCATCTACCTTGCTTGCAAGTGGCTTTTCCGGCATAGATGGGCGCCACACCCAAGCAACCATGCGGTATCCAACCCGCCACAGGATCAAGAGAATGACCGACCTGACATCACAGCTCAAAGAGTTTGCTCGTAACGCCAAGGCCTGGCCCTTTGCAGAAGCACGTGAGCTGTCAAAACGTCTTGATCAGATGAACCATAGTGGTGAGGTACTGTTCGAAACCGGTTATGGGCCATCTGGTCTGCCGCATATCGGCACTTTTGGTGAAGTGGTCCGTACGACCATGGTGCGGCATGCCTTTGAAACAATGACGGGCGCGACCACTCGCCTTGTCTGTTTCTCAGATGACATGGATGGTCTTCGCAAGGTGCCGGACAATGTTCCAAACGGCGATGCGATGCAGGCTGATCTTGGCCTGCCATTGACCAAGGTGCGTGATCCATTCGGCACACATCCCTCATTTGGTCATCATAATAATGCCCGACTTCAGGCCTTCCTTGATTCCTTTGGGTTTCAGTACGAGTTTGTCAGTTCAACTGACTGCTACACATCGGGACAGTTCGATGATGGTCTTCGTGACGCGCTTGCCGCTTACGACAAGATCATGAACATCATGTTGCCAACCCTTGGCGAAGAGCGTCGCGCAACATACAGCCCGTTCTTCCCTGTATGCCCTGACAGTGGCCATGTGCTGCAGGCCAAGGTGATAGCCACGCATCCCGATCGTGACAGCATCACTTATGTGCATCCCGACACGGGCGCTGAGATCGAGAGTTCGATCTTGGGTGGGGCCTGTAAGTTGCAGTGGAAAGCTGACTGGGCTATGCGCTGGTATGTTCTTGGCGTTGATTATGAAATGTCAGGCAAGGACCTGATTGATTCAGTAAAGCAATCTTCCAAGATCACCCGTGCGCTTGGCGGTACACCGCCAGCAGGCATTTCCTATGAGCTGTTCCTTGACGCAGCAGGCGAGAAGATTTCCAAATCCAAGGGTAATGGTCTGAGTGTTGAGGAATGGCTTCGCTATGGCAGCCCAGAATCCCTGGCGTTGTTCATGTATGCTCAGCCCAAGCGCGCTAAGCGCCTGCATTTTGATGTCATCCCGAAAACGGTTGATGAATATTATGCGCATCGGGCGAAAGTTGACGAGCAGGATCCGGCTGAGCAGCTGGAAAACCCCGCCTGGCATATTCACAGTGGCGTGCCAGAAGCTGGAAGCCTTCCGGTCAGCTACACGCTTCTTCTTAATTTGGCCTCCGTCTGTTTGGCAGAATCACCAACAATCGTGTGGCGCTATGTCAGTGACTATGTGCCGGGTCTCAGCCCCGAAACGCATCCTGAACTGGATCGGATGATTGGTTATGCGGTCAATTACTATCAGGATCGTGTTCGCCCGCATAAGACCTATCGCATGGCCACATCTGAAGAGGCTGGCCATATTGAGGCTCTGATTGCGGCGATTGAGGCGTTGCCTGCCGAGGCGGATGCCGAGGAGATACAGTCAGCTGTTTACGCCACGGGCAAGGCAGCTGAATATGACAATCTACGAAGCTGGTTTCAGTGCCTGTATGAGGTCCTTCTTGGGCAGTCAGAGGGCCCACGCATGGGGTCTTTCTTCGCCTTGTACGGACGTACGCAATCGATTGCGCTGATGCGTGATGCCCTTGCCGGCGATCTGGTAAAGGGCGCTGCAGCCGGAGGTGAGGAGTGATCTGGCGGTTTGCAGCTGGTCTGGCGCACTGCCTGCCACCAGAAGCAGCCCACCGGGCTGCTGTGGCAACGCTACGCCGCAAGATTGGCCCCAAGCCAGCTTTGCCATCAAGGCCGGTAACCGTTGCCGGACTTCATTTTGACAATCCCATTGGGCTGGCGGCTGGCTTTGATAAGAACGCTGAATGTGCAGACGGTGCACTTCGTCTCGGGTTTGGCCATGTTGAGCTTGGCACGGTGACGCCGTTGCCTCAGCCCGGAAACCCGCGCCCACGTGTTTTTCGTCTTCCCGAGGATGGAGCCGTCATCAACCGCTATGGGTTTAACAGCCGTGGCATGGACGTGGCAGCTGGTAATTTGACGGCACGTCAGCGTGGGCAGCATCAGACTGGTATTGTTGGCATCAATGTTGGAGCCAATAAAACCAGTGAGGAGCCTACGGATGATTACCGCAAGGCTGTTGGCAGGCTTGCCAGCTATGCTGATTATGTGACCCTAAATATTTCTTCGCCAAACACGCCTGGCCTTCGGGATTTGCAAACGGATGCCAACCTGCAGAACCTGATCGCTGCCGGACGTGAGGGGCTTGAAGCAGCAGGGTGCGAACGACCTTTGTTTGTCAAGCTGGCACCTGACCTTGAGCCTGGAGATATTGAGGCCATATGTGCCCGCGCCATGACGGAAGGCATTGACGGGCTGATAGCAACCAACACCACCATTTCACGTCCCGACAGCCTGCGGTCGGCGCATCAAGGCGAATCGGGTGGTTTGTCAGGTGCACCTCTGTTTGAAAAGTCCACCCGGGTGCTGGCGATGATGTATGGGCATCTGGGCGATAACGGTCCGGCGCTGATCGGGGCTGGGGGTGTGGCGAATGGATGGCAGGCCTATGCCAAGATCCTGGCTGGGGCCAGTCTTGTTCAACTATATTCTGCATTAGCTCTGCAGGGGCCCGAACTCCCTGGCCGCGTGGTGCGCGAGCTGGATCTGCTGTTAGGCGCTGATGGCGTGATGGATATTGCCGCTGCGCGTGGTCAGATACCTGACGCTGATCGAGCTATTCAGCACGCGCTTCATCTTGCGCAAAGCGCCGGATTGCAAGACTAAGCAGAGGAACAGGCGGACTTGCCGGAAGGGGTGCGCGTAACATTCCGGCGCGATGAAGTCGTTCCAGATCGCCATCAATAAAAGGTGGCTGGTTGATTTGCTCAAGTAACCGATAATAGGTCAGCACCACCAGCCGTGCGGCTGACGCCATGCTGGACTGGTTGCGTACCTGATTAACGCGCTCGCAGAATTCATCAAGCGATACGCCCTCACGTTCAAGCATGCTGTCAATACAGTCCCAGACATAGGCTTCCAGAACGATGGTTGTGCGGTGGGTGGCAACGCGGACATTGCGTTTCAGCCTGCGGCCTGTAGAGGCTGGGTTTGGGCGCGGCTCAGCCCGAAGACGGGTCGAAGCCGATGTGTATTCGGTCGGGTAAGTCATCTTGATCTGCCCTCCGATGGCCAGGTCTCAATTCACGGCTAAGTGCCGTCTAGCCATTCAGAATAATCCTAAAGGTTTAACAAACCGCTAACACGGTCATTTTCCTTCAGGACTGACAAGGTGCTGGGCGGGCCTGATTGCGCTGTGCATAAGGATTCGGGCTTGACCTTGGACAGGGGCTGGCCTATACCCACGCATCGTTATTCATGGCGGGTTTGAACCCGCTGGCCGTGCCAGACTCCACCATCCCACCAGAAGGGGTGTTCACATTGGAGATCCGAACAGGCCAATTATCGAAGATAGGGAGTCTCCCAATGGCAAAGCGCTGTCAGATCACCGGAAAGACCGTTATGTCCGGCAATAATGTAAGCCACGCGAACAACCGCACGCGTCGCCGTTTTCTGCCTAACCTTCAGCAGGCAACCATGCAGAGTGAGGCCCTTGGCCGTCGTGTCAGCCTTCGCCTGTCGACTAGCGCCATGCGCACCATTGAGAAGCATGGTGGTCTGGATGCGTTTCTGCTGCAGGCTCGCAACGCTGAACTCGCTGACGAAGCTCGCCAGCTGAAGCGCGAAATTAAAGCCGCCCAGGCTGCTGAATAAAACAGCTTAAACGCTGGACTGAAAAAGGCCCTGTCTGCGGACAGGGCTTTTTCATTTGGTGAGACTCTGACAGATGGATTCAGACGTCGGGTGTCGCGTGAAATTGCAATCTGTCAGGTGTAATGTCTCAGGCGACCCGCTTCGTGCGGCGACCGGCATCTTCGTCAAACAGATCAGTCAGCTGGCCAACAACGGCACCACCAAGCTGGTCAACATCAGTGATCGTCACAGCACGCCGATAATAGCGTGTCACATCATGGCCAATGCCGATTGCAAGCAGCTCTACAGGTGAGCGGTTTTCAATATAGCCAATGACCTCACGAAGGTGTTTTTCAAGATAGCTTCCGCTATTGACTGACAGGGTTGAGTCATCCACCGGTGCCCCGTCTGAGATCACCAGCAGAATCCTACGATCTTCATTTCGCGCCAACAGACGATCATGCGCCCAGACCAGCGCCTCACCATCGATATTTTCCTTCAAGATGCCTTCGCGCAGCATGAGGCCCAGGGATTTGCGCGCGCGGCGCCATGGGGCGTCAGCAGGTTTGTATACGATATGGCGCAGATCATTTAGCCGCCCGGGCGCTGCTGGCTTGCCAGCTTGCTGCCAAAGCTCGCGCGACTGTCCACCTTTCCAGGCACGTGTGGTAAAGCCCAGGATTTCAACCTTCACACCACACCGTTCAAGGGTGCGCGCCAGAATATCAGCGGTCACAGCAGCAATGGTGATCGGCCGTCCGCGCATCGACCCGGAATTGTCCAACAGCAGCGTAACGACGGTGTCACGGAATTTTGTATCCTGTTCCATCTTATAGGACAGTGGGCTGAGCGGCTGAGTCACAACACGGTGCAGCTTACCCGCATCAAGAATGCCTTCCTCAAGGTCAAAGTCCCAGGAGCGGTTCTGATGCGCCATAAGCTTGCGCTGAAGCCTGTTAGCAAGCTTGCCAACGACACTGGCGACATTTTCCATGTGCCGGTCCAGCATCATCCGCAACCGGTCCAGCTCTTCCGAATCACACAGATCTGCTGCTGATACGATTTCATCAAAGCGGGTTTCAAAAACGCGGTAGGCATCAGTGGCATTGCCGCGGTCCTGACTCTGGCCCTGCATGTCGGAATTCGGGGATTCGCCATCGGCCATGCCCTCATCCGCACCGTCGCCCTCTACTGTGTCACCATCTTCGCTGGCACCGGCATCGCCGCCATCTTCCATGGTCTGGGCATCTTCACCCTCGGACTGGTCTTCACCGACAGCAGACTGATCACCACCATCTTCATTCTGCTGTTCACCATTGTCCTGATTATCGTCCTGGCCGTCATCCTCAGACTCATCCTGGTCAGATGCCGAATCACCAAGATCAGTTTCCAGCGCACCGATCAGTCGGCGCGAGATTTCTGCAAATTTTGCCTGATCCCCTACCGAGCTGTCGAGCTCAGCAAACAGATCGCCAGCGCGGCTCTGTACCCAGGGGCGCCAGAGATCCATAACCATTGAAAGGGTCTGGGGAGGCGGGGCGCCGGTCAGTTTTTCACGCAGAAGCAGGCGGACAACTTCTGCAATGCCTGTCTCGTCAGCCTGACCAGGCGCCTCAATCTGCCGACCTTCATAACGTTGGTTCAGAGCCGCTTCCAGATTGTCGCCAACGCCTTTCAGATCTCGTGCACCAATCGCTTCAACGCGAGCACGTTCTGCCGATTCGAAAATGGCACGCGCGCCATCCAGAGACGGACATAATTTGCGATGTGTTGCCGGGTCATGATGTGCGAGCCATAAAGCTGCTCCGTCGGCTGCACCACGAAGACTGGCCCGCTGCTGGGCAGTCGCCCGGGGAGGCAGGGCCGGAAGCCTGACATCAGTCTTGCCGACATGCGTATCTGTCCCAGCATAGCTGACCTGATGGTCAACGCCGCCAGCCAGGGCCCGCATGGTGGCAGCGGTCGACTTCAGGAACTGGTTGTTCGGATCTCCGTTGGACATGATGCTGATCCGGTGATCGCGTTAGTTGCCGGCCTGGCGAACCGGAGCCTCGGGCAGATCAATGCCGAAGCAGCGCTGATAATATTCGGCCACCGTAGGACGTTCAACTTCATCACATTTGTTCAGGAAGCTCAGCCGGAAGGCAGTGGTCATGTCCCCAAAAATTTGAGAGTTTTCCGCCCAGGTAATGACAGTTCGTGGTGACATCACCGTAGACAGATCACCTGACATAAATCCCTTACGGGTCATATCCGCCATCCGCACCATGCTAGCAACCTGCTCGCGTCCTTCGGCTGTGTCATAGGCTGGCAGCTTGGCAGCAACAATTTCGACTTCATCTTCAATCGGAAGATAATTCAGCGTCGAGACGATCGACCAGCGATCCATCTGGCCTTGGTTGATCTGTTGCGTTCCATGATACAGGCCTGTTGTATCGCCAAGGCCAACGGTATTAGCCGTGGCGAACAGGCGGAAATGCGGATTTGGATGTATCACCCGATTGGTGTCTAGCAGCGTCAGCTTGCCATCGACTTCCAGAACACGCTGAATGACAAACATCACATCGGCGCGGCCGGCATCATATTCGTCAAAAACAATGGCAACCGGGTTCTGCAACGCCCAAGGCAGGATGCCTTCGCGGAATTCAGTGACCTGCTTACCATCGCGCAGCACAATGGCATCCTTGCCGATCAGGTCGATCCGGCTGATATGGCTGTCAAGATTGACCCGGATGCAGGGCCAGTTAAGCCGTGCGGCAACCTGTTCAATATGAGTGGATTTACCGGTGCCGTGATAGCCCTGGATCATGACCCGACGATTGTGCCCAAACCCAGCAAGAATCGCCAATGTCGTATCATGATCAAATTGATAGCTCTCATCGACATCTGGAACATAGTCCGACCCTTCTGAGAAAGCGGGAACCGTCATGTCCACATCAAGTCCGAAAACTGTGCGTACATCGACAGTCGTGTCTGGACCAGCCATAGCGTGGGCGGTCATCTGGGTCATGGTCTGGTCGTTAGGCATAACAGATTAGTCTCCGAAAACGGGCCGGCGAACGGCGTCAAGATTAGGAAATGGTTGGTGCGTCCGCGCTTTGCAATGACTTGCGGATCAGATCGTAAGCAAGATTGATCTCTTTTAGACGTTCCTCGGCTCCGGCGTCACCCCCATTAATGTCGGGATGGTTCTCCTTTGCCAGCTGTTTATAGCGTGTCTTTACCTTATCGAGGTCGGCAACGGGGTCCATGCGAAGGGTTTTCCAGGCGCGGCGTTCTTCAGGGCTGAGCTGGCGTCCAGCGCCATTCCCTTCCCGACCGTCGAAGTTGAAGATGCCCATGGGATCATCAAAGACTTCTTCGACCGGTTTACCGGTCGCAAATTTCCAGCTGGGGCGTTCCCAAGTTGTTGCCTTGCGAATTTCTGCCTCCAGGGCAGCGCCTTGCAGTCCCTCATAATAGTTCCAAGACTTGTTATAGGCACGAATATGTTCAAGGCAAAACCAGATATAGTCCCGCAGGGCGTCGCGTGATTTGGGTGCAGGATAATGCCCCTCAGCCTTGCAGCCCTCTGCTGCGCACAGCCGAGTGCGGCTTTTGCTGTCTTCATCCGGGCGGTCAAAACCCGGTATGTTTGTATCTGGCTTCGCGGGGCGTCTCATCATAAGATCCATCATAGTGGCCTGATCACCTCAGGCAAACATGTCCACCAATCTACTCCCCCGGCACGGAGATACCACATGACCATGGCTGATACCATAGCGGCAAAGCTGACCGCGGCACTTTCGCCCGATGAAATTGAAGTGGTTGATGTCAGTCACCAGCATGCTGGTCATGGTGGGTGGCGCGAAGGCGGTGAAACGCATTTTGAAGTGCGGATGAAAGCGGCTGCCTTTTCTGGCAAGAGCCGAGTCGAGACACATCGTATGGTGAATCGTGTGCTGTCGGATGAGCTGGCGACCACCATACACGCGTTGCAGTTGAATTTGTCATCCTGAACGGGTTGCTGAGTCGTTCGTCAGAGGCACGATCTGGTGGTCATTCGGTTTCCGGTATGGCGTAGGCAACGCAACTATTTGCCAGCGCGCTTGCTCGACCATCCTTGCGACGAAGGGCGTTCTCGATGCCTGTGCTGGCAACCACACGGCGCTTCTCTCGCGATTCCTGGCCGTAACGCGTCTGAAAGGCGATAGTGCCAATAATACCCATCATTTCGGTGATGTGGGTGCAGCCATGCCGGCCGCCGATGGCCTCGGTCACGCGGCGACGCCAGCCTGGTCCAATTTTCAGCCCGACAAGACTGTCAAACACGCTATTGGCCGTCGGACATATGGCATAGGGTCCAGCAATGGTTACCGCCTCGGCTGCGACAACTTCCAGATCACGCGTGATGGTCACTCGCACTTTCATGTGGTGGACGAAATCATCTGGCGTAATTTCACCGCGAAACTCGGTTGGAAAGGCATATGTTTTGTTATCGGTCAGTTCGGCTTCAATGTCGAACAGTCCGTCTTTACGAACAAATCCATTGCATGTGACGCGCCGATTATGAACCTCTTCACGTGCCACCGCCGGGCTTAGATCAGTAGGGTGCTGACCCTCATAGGGGCTTGTCGGGTCGCTCATGCCGTCACCATCATTCATTTTGATTATCCCTGTCTGGTGCTCCACAGCCGCAGGCTGGTGATCTTGTTGCCCTCTCGCTTGAGAATTCTGAACCGGATGTCGTGGAACCGAAATTCTTGACCAGGGCGCGGAATGGTGCGGCTCTCAAAAAGCACAAGTCCAGCAATGGTGGCTGCGTCCTCATCAGGAAGCTGCCACCCAAGTGCACGGTTCAGATCACGTATGGTTACGGCCCCATCGACAATCCATGACCCGTCTGCCTGTGCGTTCAGACCGGCAAGGTCAACATCATGTTCGTCATCAATATCGCCGACAATCTCTTCAAGGATGTCTTCCAGTGTGACGATGCCGCGCAGATCGCCATATTCGTCAACCACGACGGCAAAATGTTCACGGCGCATCCGGAACGCCTGCAACTGGTCAAACAGCAATGTTGTCTCGGGAATAAAGTAAGGTTCGCTGGCGATGTCCTGAACGATCTGGCGACCACCTGTTTGTCCGGAACCTGTTCCAGAGTCGACAGCCATACTGTCCTGCCCTACCGCGCGCAGCAGATCCTTAACGTGCAGCACACCAACAATGTTGTCGGGATTTCCAGAATAGACAGGATGACGAGTATGGGGTGACGCCAAGACTTCGGTCAGAAGAGAGTTCAGGTCGGCATCGGCGTCAACCATGTTCACCCCGGCGCGATGGGTCATGATTTCATCGACACTGATTTCGTTAAGATCTAGCACCGACGAGAGCATGGCCTGTGTTTCTCGGTCATCTGCATCGCCATCGGCGCCGTGGAGTTCGATCATGCCGCGGAGTTCTTCCTCGCGGTCATTGTCATCTGTCTGCCGCTTGCGGATCAGGCTGTTGGCCAGCATCTGTAGGGCGATGGAAAGCGGGCTCAGTAGAAACACGACAAGACGCACAGGCCGAGCGATGATAAGCGCATAACGGTCCGAATAGTTCAGCGCATAGGTTTTCGGCATGACTTCAGCAAACACCACCAGCACCACCGTCATCACGATGGTCGCCCACAGCACACCAGATTCCTCGAAAAGTTGGATAAATAAAGACGTTGCCAGCGCTGAGGCGATGACATTCACCGCATTGTTGCCGATCAGAATTGATCCGATTAAACGTTCTGGTTCGCTGCGAAGACGTTCAACAAGCTTTGCCCGTCTGCTGCCCTTGCTGGCAAGCTGGCGCATGCGGGCATCCGACGCTGCCGTCAACGCTGTTTCGGCGCTGGAAAAAAAGGCTGACGCCAGGATCAGCAGAATAATGATCAGGATTAGGC
>WTJS01000030.1 GCA_011524735.1 Alphaproteobacteria bacterium | reverse complement strand
TTTCTGTCCTGTTTCTGACGCCTTTGCCACCTTCGTAAAAATCAACGCGGCCGGTGTTCTAAAGTTGGTTGCAAAGCCCCCTGTTTTGGGAAAATGTGATCGCGAGAATGACCATCCGCCATACCAGCACCGTCAGCCCATAGGGTGACTGGCCGGAGTGCGGAACAAGCCCCAAGGGAGATGACCCATGACACTGGCCATGAACCGTGAAGTCTTCATTACTGCCGCTATCACCGGATCAGGTGACACAACTGGCAAGTCGGACAAGGTTCCGGTCACCCCGGAACAGATCGCGAATGCCGCGATTGACGCTGCCAAGGCGGGCGCGGCCGTGGTGCATTGCCATGTGCGCAATCCTGAGACAGGTGCCCCATCACGCGATCCCGCGCTGTTCCGCGAGGTCACTGATCGCATCCGTGAGTCCGAAACCGACATGGTCCTGAATCTCACCGCCGGCATGGGAGGTGATCTGGTTCTTGGCGGGGTCGAAACACCATTGCCGCCAAACGCCGCTGGCACAGACATGGCTGGGGCAACAGAAAGGCTGGCCCATGTTGCAGATTGTCGCCCAGAAATCTGCACCTTGGACTGCGGCACAATGAATTTTGGACATGGTGACTACATCATGACCAACAGCACCGCGATGCTGGTGGAAATGGCAAAGCAGATGCAGGCGCTTGGTGTGAAGCCGGAGATTGAGGCTTTTGACACTGGCCATCTATGGTTTGCAAAACATCTGGTCGAACAGGGCCATATTGAGGCCCCGGCGCTGGTCCAGCTGTGCATGGGCATTCCATGGGGCGCGCCAGACGATCTGAACACACTGATGGCGATGGTCAATAATGTGCCGTCCGACTGGATTTTCTCGGCCTTTTCGATCGGCAGAAACGCCATGGCCTATCCGGCAGCGGCGGTACTGGCAGGCGGCAATGTCCGCGTCGGGCTTGAAGACAATCTCTATCTGTCGCGCGGTGTCTTTGCGACCAATGCCCAGCTTGTCGAGAAGGCAGCGGCCGTTGTTGAAAATATGGGCGCGTCGATCATCGGACCAGATGCCGTGCGCGAAAAGCTTGGCGTAACAAAGCGCGCGCCTGTATCACGCTGACAAGCAGGAGCCTGACAATGGCACAGAATGCAAAGCCCGCACGCGCCGCCGTGATTGGCGGCGGGGTTATCGGGGGTGGCTGGGTTGCCCGCCTGATCCAGAACGGTGTTGATGTCGCGATCTTTGATCCCGATCCAGAGGCCCCGCGCAAGATCAGCGAGATTATGGAAAACGCGCATCGGGCTATTACTGGTCTGACCATGGCCCCGCTGCCAGCAGCAGGCGCGCTTCGCTTTGCCTCCTCCATTGCCGACGCTGTTGGTGGGGCCGCGCTGATTGTTGAAGCCGTGCCAGAACGGCTGGATATCAAACAGTCTGTCTACGCTGAAATTGAGGCTGCCGCCCCGGCCGATGCGATCATCAGTTCGTCAACATCAGGCATTCTGCCGACGGACCTTCAGGCCGAGATGAAAACACCAGAACGGCTGCTTGTCGGGCATCCGTTCAACCCGGTGTATCTGCTGCCGCTGGTGGAACTTGTTGGTGGTGAAAAGACAGCGCCAGACACGATTGAGCGTGCAGCTTCATTCTTCAGCGCGCTTGGCATGCATCCGCTGAAAATCCGCAAGGAAATCGAAGCCTTCGTTGCTGACCGGTTTCTGGAAGCTGTCTGGCGCGAGGCGCTGTGGCTGGTCAAGGATGGCATTGCCACAACCGAGGAAATTGACGACGCCATCCGGTTTGGCTTTGGCCTGCGCTGGGCGCAGATGGGACTGTTCGAAACCTATCGGGTGGCTGGCGGCGAAGCTGGCATGGCACATTTCATCGCCCAGTTCGGCCCCTGCCTGAAATGGCCATGGACCAAATTGATGGATGTCCCTGAGCTGACAGACGAGCTGGTGCAGGCGATTTCGGATCAGTCAGATGCACAGTCAGGCATGCATTCCATCCGCGAGCTGGAACGTATTCGCGACACCAATCTTGTGGCCATAATGCAGGCGCTGAAGGCCAATGACTGGGGCGCTGGCAAGACACTGGCCGCCTGGGAAACCGCGCTTTATGACAGCGCCGCCCCAGAGGGTATGAGCGACGAGTCCGGACCGCTGGAAACCATGCGCCAGCAGGTGCCAGCGAGCTGGACCGATTATAACGGCCATATGAATGAAGCCCGCTATCTGGATTGCTTCTCCATGGCGACCGATGCGGTGATGCGTCATATCGGGGTGGATGCTGAGTACCTGGCTGCCGGTGGTAGCTATTTCACCGTCGAAACCCATATCCGGCATCTTGATGAGGTGACGGCGGGGACCGAGATCTTTGCAACCTCACAGGTGCTACTTGGTGAAGGCAAGAAGATGCAGCTTTTCCACCATCTCTATGCCGCAGATGGAGACACACCGCGCCTGCTGGCGACCGGTGAACATATGTTGATCCATGTCGACATGCAGGCCCGCAGTTCAAGCCTGCCGTCAGACATGGTGGCAACCAATCTGACACGCCTAGCGGCGGCCCATGCAGAGATGCCAAAACCGGACGGCGCAGGCCGTGCCATTGGCAGCTGATTTTTTAGGAGACTCTCCGATGCAGTTTGGACTGACCGAAGAACAGGAGATGATTGTCTCCACCGTCCGCAGCTTTGTGGAAACCGAAATCTACCCGCTTGAGGATGAGGTTGAGAAGCTTGGCCATGTGCCAGAAGAAATGGGTGACGCCATCAAGCAGAAGGTGTTGGATATGGGGTTCTATGCCCCCAATTTCCCGGACTCTGTTGGTGGCGGCGGGCTGAATAATCTGGAGTTTGCGCTGCTGGAGCGCGAACTTGGGCGCGGTTCAATGGCGCTGACCCATTTCTTTGGACGACCACAGAATATTCTGATGGCCTGTGAAGGGGATCAGGTCGAACGCTATCTGATGCCGGCGGTACGTGGTGAGAAGATGGACGCGCTGGCCATGACCGAGCCGGATGCCGGATCAGATGTTCGTGGCATGAGCACCACCGCCCGCCGCGATGGCGGTGACTGGGTTGTCAATGGCACCAAGCATTTCATTTCCGGCGGCGATCATGCCGCTTTCTTTATTGTGTTTGTGGCGACGGGCGT
>WTJS01000280.1 GCA_011524735.1 Alphaproteobacteria bacterium | reverse complement strand
TGCTGACACAGTGACAAAATCGCTGTCGGCTGCGGCTGGCAATGCAGTGAAGGCACCACCAAAGAAAAGCATCGCGCCTGTTGGCCTTGATGATATCGCGCGCATTCAGCAGCATGTCTCCAAATGCTGGCAGCCGCCCTTGGGGGCCGCTGGCAACGACACCCTTAAAGTTGACATAATTGTATCCTTGGATAAGAGCGGAAACGTTGTGAAAGCCGTGATCGAGGATAAATTGCGCTTCAATCTCGACTCCTATTTCAAAGTGTCGGCCATTGCCGCACAGCGCGCGATTGTGGAATGTTCGCCGCTTCCCATTCCGCCTGAAAAATATGATCAGCTGAAAGAGTTCATCTTTGGCTTTGATCCCAAATTCATGTCCAGATAGCGTGGCCCGATCATGATGTTGTCTTCCCGCTTTGAGTTCACTTTCCGGAAACCTGTCATGGCCGTCTTGGCGATGATGGCCCAAATAGTCCTGTTGCTGGTCCCATCGCTGGTCCCGGCCGCGCAGGCGCAGCTTCGCATCGAAATCACCGAAGGGCAGGTGGCCCCGACACCGATTGCGATTGCTGATTTCACCGGGCTTGACGGAACGCCAACCGATGAAGGGCGGCAGATCGCCACCATTATCTCAAACGATCTGCTCAGCTCTGGCCTGTTTGAACCAATTGACACCGCCGCCTTTATCGCGCCGCCAACATCGCCCAAGATCAAACCGAATTTCGCCAACTGGTCGCCGCTTGGTGCCAAGGGGCTGCTTGTCGGGTCAGCGCAGGTTGACAGTGAAGGCAAGCTGCAGATCGAATTCGTGCTGTGGGATGTGGTGACCGGGCGCAATCTGACAACTGGTGAAGGCAGTGCCGATCCCAATTCACTGCGCCAGCTGTCGCACAAGATTGCCGATCTTGTGTATGAGGAATTCACCGGCGATAGCGGCTATTTTGATACGCAGATTGTCTATGTGTCGGAATCCGGCGCCCAGACAAGCCGGATCAAACGGCTGGCGATCATGGATCAGGACGGCCACAATCACAAATATCTGACAAGTGGTCTTGATCTGGTGCTGACACCGCGCTTTTCCCCCACCACACAGGAAATCGCCTATCTGAACTATTTCAATGACGAGCCCAATGTCTACATCCAGGACATCCGCACAGGCCGCAGTGAAAGGCTGGGGTCTTTCCCGGGCATGACCTTTGCCCCGCGCTTTGGCCCACGTGGTGACAAGCTGATCATGAGCTGGGCGCAGGATGGCCTGACCAACATCTATGAAATGGACCTGCGCACGCAGGAGATCGCCCAGCTGACGAAATCCTCGGCGATCGATACCGCGCCGTCCTATTCCCCTGATGGGGGTCAGATTGTCTTTGAATCTGATCGCGCCGGACGCCAGCAGATCTATGTCATGGATGCAAATGGCCGCAATGTGCGCCGGATCAGCTATGGCGAAGGCCGTTATGCCACGCCCGTCTGGTCGCCGCGCGGCGACATCATCGCCTTTACCAAAATGCTTCGTGGCACCTTCTATATCGGCATTATGAATGTAGATGGCACCGGCGAGCGCCTGTTGGCGGAGGGCTTTCTTGTGGAAGGGCCGACATGGGCGCCTAACGGGCGCGTATTGATGTATTTCAAGCAGGATCGGTATGACGCGCAGGGTGGCGGCGGTGCCTCGGCGCTCTATCGCGTTGATATCACCGGGTTCAATGAGCGCCGCATTATCACGCCTGCGGACGCGTCAGACCCCGCCTGGTCGCCGCTAAGACGGTAAATGGCCACTTTAGAACATCTCCTTAAGCTTGTGGAAATACGCGTTTTTTGTTTCCCTTAAGTGGTGTTTTGGGGTAATAGGTGACCAGAATCGGGCACCTGCGTAGTCAGGTGTCGTAGACGTGAGCCTGTTTTTCGATTTTCGAACAGGGGTGGGCATGTCCCAGACCACTGTGGGTCGTGAATAATTGACGGGTCTTGCAGGGACCATTATCCGGTAGCCCGGATGCATATTGAACCGGAATAAGCCAGGGAGCATAACCATGTTGCACCGCCTGATCGCACTTGTGGCAGTCGCCTTCTTCGTCGCCGCTTGCGAAACCGCCTCGCAGACCACCACTGATAGCTCGGGTGACGCATCGTCCTCGACCGCATCATCGTCTGCTTCGACGACTTCGAGCTCGGGTTCGTCCGGTTCGTCTTCGTCTTCCTCTTCCTCCTCTTCTTCGAGCGACTCCTCGAGCAGCGCGTCTGCGTCTGACAGCGCCGCTGCCGAAGCCACAGCTGAAGAGGCGCTGGCATCCGTCGGTAACACTGTCTATTTCGGTTACGACAGCGCGTCGCTGAACGCCGTGGCACAGGCCACCCTGATCCGTCAGGCCGGCTTCCTGAACGCCAACCCGGCGCTGACAGTCACTATCGAAGGCCATTGCGATGAGCGCGGCACCCGCGAATACAACCTTGCCCTTGGTGAGCGTCGCGCTGCTGCCGCTCGTGACTATCTGCTGGCACAGGGCATCGACTCTGCCCGCATCCGTGTGATCTCCTACGGTAAAGAGCGTCCGGTGATGGTGGGGTCCACTGAGGCATCTTGGTCAAAGAACCGCCGCGCGGCGACCGTCATCAACTAAAGATGATGGCTGGCTTCGGCCAGGCTGGCTAAGTGGCCGGCACACACACAAATTAAAGAGGGGCTTCGGCTCCTCTTTTTTTGCCCAAATTGTGCCTCAAACTGTCAGTACGACTGCAGGTGTGGCTCATCAGGTGAAAGGCCTGCCGAAATGCAAATCCGTCAGATTATTCTCTCATCCGTTCTTGTGACCTTACTGTCCGGCACGTCAGCCGGTCTGGCACAGCAGGGGCGGTCTGATGCAACAAATACCCCGAAAGTCACGACGATCACGGCTAGCAATGTCGATGATACGCCCAGCGCTTCGGTTCTGTTGACCCGTCAGTCGCAGCGGTTGGAGCTGCTGGAGACCGATCTGCGGGACATGCGCGACATTGTCGATACCGACCTTCGCAACCTGAAGATGCAGATCACCCAGCTGAGCAACAATGCGACCAGCGGTGACACCGCCACAACAGCCGAACTTCGTGATTTGCGGGATCAGATCGAACGGCTTGCCGACGCGGTGGCGATGTCCAGCCGCCGG
>WTJS01000088.1 GCA_011524735.1 Alphaproteobacteria bacterium | reverse complement strand
ATGCTTATCTACCTCCGAGGGGGAGCGCTTATGATGATTTCGCTAAGCACCATTTTCGGTCCATTCCGCCGGCTTTACATCGGCGTAATGACATCTGTTGCCATGACAACATTTATTGCTGGCGAGATCGTTGCAGCGGAGTTGAATATCTATTCACACCGACAACAGTTTTTGCTGCAGCCGTTCTTAGATGCCTTTACGACTGAGACCGGTATCGAAACCAATGTCGTTTACGCGTCCAAGGGCCTTGCGCAGCGTTTGCAGGCGGAGGGAGAAGCAAGTCCCGCCGATGTGGTTTTGACGGTGGATATCTCGCGTCTGAGTGAATACGCCGAGCTAGATCTTCTATCGCCGGTTCAGTCCGACATTCTAACAAAGAATATCCCGTCGAAATTCAGGGCTGCAGACAACCGTTGGTTTGCGCTGTCTACACGAACACGCATCATTGCGGTGTCGAAAGACCGGGTGGAGCCAGACGCGATAGCTGATCTCGAAGATCTTGCCAAACCGGAGTGGGAAGGCCGGGTCTGCAGCCGCAAGGGCAGCCATGTGTATAACAGGTCTCTGGTTGCCTCGGTGATAGCTGCGCATGGTGAAGCAGCGGCGACAGAATGGGCTGATGGTGTTGTTGCCAATTTTGCACGTAAACCACAGGGTAATGATCGGGCGCAGGCCAAGGCCATTTTTCAAGGCCAGTGTGATGTCGCGATCATGAATCACTATTATTTCGGCAAGATGCTCTATGGCGATAAAGCCGAACAAAAAGATTGGGCGAACGCGATCAACCTGATTTTCACAAATCAGAATGGCCGCGGCGCGCATGTCAATGTTTCTGGTGGCGGCGTGGCCAAGCATAGCCCGAACCGTGAGGCAGCCATCAAATTCCTTGAATTTCTGACAATGCCTGTTGCCCAGCAACTTTATGGTGAGGTGAATTTTGAATATCCAGTGAATCCGCAGGTTGCCCCGGGTGGTGTGCTTCAGGCATGGGGTGCTTTTAAGGCAGACGAGTTGCCGATCGAACGGCTCGCCGAACTGGCACCTATGGCACAGAAGGTGATTGATCGCGTCGGATGGTAGCTACCTTCCTGTCATACTGGTCGCGCCGACCAGCCCGTTCTCTTGACGGTTGGTCGGTTGCGACAATTGTGGTGTGCGGCCTCATCCTGGGGCCAGTTCTGGCACTTGTGATCACTGCCTTTGGAGACAGCAAAGGGCTGTGGCACCATTTGGTTGATACAGTGCTGCTTCGCTATGTGACCAACACGATCATGCTAATGATGGGGGTTGGAACGCTTAGTATTCTTTTCGGCGTTGCCAGCGCCTGGGTTGTGACCCGTTACGACTTTCCAGGGCGTCGCGCCTTTGAATGGTTGCTTTTGCTGCCAGCGGCAATTCCCGCCTACATCATTGCCTACACTTACACGGACTTCCTTGAATATGCCGGTCCGGTGCAGACGATGCTTCGGGACTTTTTTGGCTGGCGGTCGCCCCGTGAATACTGGTTTCCGGAGATCAGGTCGCTCGGTGGGGCAATGCTGGTCATGTCGTCTGTACTCTATCCCTACATCTATATGGTGACGCGTGTTGCGTTTCGATTAACGCCGGCAAGCCTTTTTGAGATCGCCCTGGTGCACCGCAAATCACAATTCTGGTTCGTCGGCTTACCGCTGGCGCGGCCAGCGATTATGGCGGGGCTGGCCCTGGTGTTGATGGAGGTTGTGTCAGACTTTGGGACGGTAGAATATTTTGCCGTCGACACCATCACCCTCGGTATTTTCAATGTCTGGCTTGGTATGAATAACATCGTCGCGGCGGCACAGATGTCACTGTTTGGCTTTGTGTTTATCCTGAGTCTGCTCGGGCTTGAACTCTATGCCAGATCGCGGCAGCGGTTTGCCAGTACAGGCAAAAACTCGGCGCCCCTGAAACTGATTGTGCCATCGGTCACCCATCAAATCGGATGTGTCGTGATTTGCGTGCTTCCCTTGCTTCTTGGTTTTATCATTCCCGTTGCCGTTTTGCTGAAATTCGTACTGGCAGCGCCAGTAATGGCGCAGCTTGCTGACCTTTCCAGCACGATTTTCGGGTCGGTTTTCATGGCTTTTGGGGCAGCTCTGTTAATCGGGGTTGTTTCGCTGCTGACGGTACTTGCATCGACTTATCGTGGTGGCAGGTTTGTTCGGTATCTGGCGATGGCTGCGGCAAGTGGCTATGCCGTGCCGGGCACAATGTTAGCCATAGGGGTGTTGATTTTTGCCGGCCTCGTCGATCGCGCATTTGGCAGTCTCACAGGTGATCATCGGTCTACACTTCTGCTTGGGGGCGTTGGAATCCTGCTTGTTGCTTATCTGGTCCGGTTTCAAGCCGTTGGTTATGGTGCCGTGCTGTCGGGCGTCCGGCGACTGCCAGACAATATGATGAATGCCAGCCGTGTACTAGGTAACGGGTTTACAGCAAGTTTGCGCCGCGTTGTCCTGCCGCTCCTGCAGAGCTCGATACTCGCTGGAGGACTCCTTGTTTTCGTGGATGTGATGAAGGAACTACCGATAACGCTGTTGCTCCGGCCGTTTGATTTTGAAACGCTTGCAACATTCACATATCAGTATGCCAAGGATGAAATGCTTGAAGAGGCGGCGTTGCCGGCATTGATGATTGTGCTTGTTGGCCTTGGGCCGGTAGTGCTTATGAACCGGATGCTCCGCCGTTCGGGCTAGACTTGCCGGCAGTCCGCATGGTTTATTCTGCAGCCTTGTCTGCCTGTCTTTCATCTTTCTATCCAGAGGTTCCGTGATGGCCGCCATCGCCTGTATCGACGATCTAAAAAAGCTTCACGAACGCCGTGTGCCGCGGATGTTCTACGATTATTGTGAGAGTGGTTCTTGGACAGAAGCAACCTTCAACGCCAATGAGAGCGATCTGCAGGCCATCAAATTCCGTCAAAGAGTGGCGATTGATGTCTCGACGCGAAGCACGGCTATGAAGATGCTCGGCGAAGATGTCACGATGCCCGTGGCCCTGGCCCCGACAGGTCTGACGGGCATGCAACATGCTGATGGTGAGATTCTAGCGGCGCAGGCTGCCGAAAAGTTTGGCGTACCTTTTACGCTGTCCACCATGTCGATTTGCTCAATTGAAGATGTGGCAGCCAACAC
>WTJS01000061.1:1482-3167 GCA_011524735.1 Alphaproteobacteria bacterium | reverse complement strand
CGCATCCGGCATGTCCGGCATTTCGGCGCGCAGCGTGGCCATGGCGTCATCCACCGCGGTGCGGATGGCGGCGGCCGTCGCCCGTTCGGTATTGCAGGCGTCATCAAACCGTTTCCAGGTGCGCCAGCGGTTTTCGGTGGCGTGCCAGGTGCGCTGCCATAATTTGCGGGGGCGGTTGTTCTGGGTGGCAAGCTGCCATCCCAGATCGCCATCGCGGCGGGTGATGATGATGCCGCCCTCGCCGCTATCCTCAGGGATGCTAGTAGCGGTGGCGGTGAAGGGCGCGGTGCCATCAGGCGCGGCATCCAGATCGGTCACTGGCGAAGATGTCTGGTCGGGGGTCTGGGTTGGCGTTTGGGTCATGCAGGGTCCTTTGCGGGTTGTCCATCCTGAAATTGCAGGCGGGGAAAGACTCGGATGCGCAGCCTGCAACCAACGTGATTAACGGGACGTTAATTCCTGAGACATCACCCTGACCAAAATGACGAAGAGCCCAAAAAGGGCCAAAAAAAGGGCCAAAAAAAAGGGCCTGTCCGAAGACAGACCCTTTCCGGAGGGAGAAGGTTTGACCGGCGAGACGGGGTGAGAGGGGGTGCCCCGCCGGCCAATTCTTTGGACGTTCACGCCAGACTAGAAGCCGGCATGAACGCGCAGACGCATGCCGTTACCCTTGTTCTTGGTACCGGTCTTTGGCGTCGTGGTGAAAGTGGTGTACCCAAGCGATGCCCACAGGCCGGGGGCGATGGTGTATTTCACACCAAAACCAGTCGACTTGTATTTGTCACCCTTATTGGCACCCTCATCATTCTTCGATGAAAACATGACAGTGTTGACCGTCAGGCTGTCAGATGCGGTATAGGCAAGCTCGAGCTCCTGACCCGTCTGTTTGTCACTCATGCCACCATTTTTGGGAGTGGCCTTTTTCTTGGTCTGAACAACCGAAGCCAAAAAGTCGCCAGCAGTCAGTTCAAGCCCAAGCTGGTTATTCTCATGCTTCTTTTCGGAATTGTTCTCCGCAGCGATACTGTTGGAGATATAACCAAGTTTCAGACCACCGTCCCCAAAGGCATCAAGACCATAGGTCACCGCGATATCGGTGGCGTTGGCCTTACTGCTAGCCCCGGCATCACCGAAATAGACGCCAGCCTGAAAACCAGAGACATTCGGCGTCTGATAGATGATTGCCGAAGGTCCTGCATAGGCACCAATATCAGGCGTCTTCATGGTGGTGTCTGCAGCTTCACCAATCGGTGCTGTGGTTGCGCCGACCGGCGCATTTGCACCGGACACAGTCCCGCGCCATTCGCCATCAAGCGACATAGTACGACCAACAGAATGCTGACGACCAAGGGTCAGGGTACCCCAGTCATCAGACAGCTTGATGTAATGACGGGCAATTTTGCCGTCAGACCCTTTAATGCGGGCTTCCGGCGCAATGGTCAGACCATTGTCACTAACCATCTTGCCCTTCACCCAGATTTCAACATCCGTATCCATCGAGTTGTTGTTGTTACCACTATTGGTAGCGTCAACAACCTCATCCGACCAGGAATCATAGTGATAGCGGACATGGCCGGAAACGGACACATCCGCAGCGGCGACGGACACACCCCCCAGCGCGATCAGCGCTGTTGTCGCCAACAGGATTTTCTTCATGACGATACTCCTATCGTTCCGGCGGGGTG
>WTJS01000061.1:0-1382 GCA_011524735.1 Alphaproteobacteria bacterium | reverse complement strand
GACACATCCCGCCCTTTTTCAAGAACGGGACCGGCGACGGAGTAACGGAAACGACAGGTGGGTGAGAGACTCACGACACCAGACAAAAACCGGTCCAGCGAATGAAGGGGTACACGGGGTTATCCTTGATGGGATTTTCCAAAATAGGATTATCCATGGCGGAATCACCCGTGCCCTTCCCTCAAGCGCCATCTGTGCACCGGCCCGCGCAAAAGAAAAGCGCTGCGACCGGTTTGACGGTGAAAAGCCCCTTGAGGCTGTTGCCGAAATGCAACTTATTAGACTGATTTTTATTACTTATTTTGCATTGACGGCTGGCATGTCAGGCTTGTGTAGCGGCGCAGCCATGCCGCCTATCCCAGCGTGCTGGCAGAAAATTCAAGATTAGAGGCCAGCGATGAAAAGGCTTCGGCAGAGGTCAGCCCCTGAATCTGCGGTGTCAGCCAGATCCGCAGCCATAATTTGCGGCCATGCATCGGGGTGCGCGCCGAGATGACAGGACGGAAGGTGATGTCGGCGTCAAAGCGGCTGGTCATGCCGCGGGCATTGAACATCTGGCCGGGATAGGCCTGCGCCATATGGGTGTAGCGATAGATGATGCGGCTCCATCCGCCGCCGGACCCGCGGGTCGAAGACGGGATATAGGGGCTGCTGCGGGGGCGCACATTGCCGGCCCTGAGCACCGGGGCCAGCGTTTGCCGGGTGGCACCATGGCTGAGTTCACAGCGCAGATGCAGCCCGTAGAGATGCTTGCCCCAGGCGGCGGCGCGGCGTGGCACATAATGGGTTTTCAGGCTGAAGGTCGGCTGATGAAAGAAGAAGCGAGTGAAATAGGTGTTGGTGGTGGCATCATCGCTGTCACCCCAGGTGTCATGCGCCGCCAGGACCTGGCGTTCATCCTGCGGCTGGCGATGGGAAAAGGCATCCCGCGCCACGGTAAAAGGCCCGAAGGTGACAAGTCTGGCGCGGTAGTCAATGGCACGGGTGGCGGCAATCGGGCGATCATTGGCAAAGGTCTGGAAACGGCCACCGGTTTCGGTGGGAAGGGTGATCAGCGGGGCGACAAGACGGCCGATGCTGATTGTGCCGGTGGCGCTGTCACCACGAATGCTGACCCCGTCAAGGGCCAGCGCATCAGCCGCCACCGTGCCGCGGATCAGGCTGTTGCCATTGATCTGTTCCCCGGCCGCATCCCAGCTGCGCCCGGACCAGATGCGGGTTTCGGTGAAGCTGGCGGCGGCGTTGGTCAGGGTGACAAGGTCGCCCTTTATCGGCCTGGCATGGCCGCGGCGGGCCGTCAGCGCGGCGGTGGCGGCGCGGTCCGACCAGGCGGTGGCGGTGACCGGGTGGGTGATGAGCTGTGCCCCGTCAGTACCGTCAGT
>WTJS01000279.1 GCA_011524735.1 Alphaproteobacteria bacterium | reverse complement strand
GAGCAAGTCTGTGCCGAGGCCATCGACCTTGTGAAGTCTCGCGTTGGCAGGGTGTCAGCTTTCAATCTCGTTGTGGCGATCGATAGACTGCCTAAGACACGGTCGGGCAAAGTTCTGCGAGGCACCATGGCAAAGATTGCAGATGGTGTGGAATGGACGATGCCTGCTACCATTGATGATCCTGTTATTCTTGAGGAAATTGCTGCGGCGTTGAAGACGCTTGGGTATCCAAAATAAGAATTTGGAAATTGGGGTAGATCTTGTCGCCTGCTGCTAAGGCGACGGCGTGGTTTTCTTGTTAGTTGCGCTTGCATATCGAATGGCGGATTTGCTTGCTTTGCCGGGTCTAATCGGCGTTAATTCAGCCATAAAGTATTTTCCCAAGGAGGAATCCATGAAGAAGCTCATCTTGGCCGCGCTGGCAACGACCCTTGTTGCTGGTCCAGCGCTGGCAGAAGACGTTAAGCTCGGTGTGATTTTTGGTTTCACCGGTCCTATTGAATCACTGACACCGCCAATGGCAAGCGCCGCTGAAATGGCCATGATTGAAGTCACTAAGTCTGGTGCCTTCATGGGTGGGTCCAGCGTCACGCCAGTCCTGGCCGACTCAACCTGCGTTGACGCTGCTGCCGCGACTGCCTCTGCAGAGCGTCTGATTTCCGCAGATGGCATCAAGGCCATTGTGGGAGCCGACTGCTCTGGTGTGACCATTGCAACCCTGCAGAATGTGGCTATGGCCAAAGGCATGGTGATGATTTCGCCATCTGCAACCTCGCCAGCTCTGTCAGACATGGATGATAACGGCCTGTTCTTCCGCACCGCGCCGTCTGATGCGCGTGAAGGTCAGGTGGTTGCCGAGATGCTGAAAGAGCAGGGTTACAACACCGTCGCTCTGACCTACACCAACAATGACTATGGCAAGGGTCTTGCTGACGCCATCCAGACCAACTTCGAGGCTATGGGTGGCACCATCACCATCGTGACAGCCCATGAAGAAGGCAAGGGTGACTACAGCGCTGAAGTTGGCGCCCTTGCTCAGGCTGGCGGCGATCTTCTGGTTGTTGCCGGTTACCTTGACCAAGGCGGCAAGATGATCATTCAAGGTTCGCTGGATGCTGGCTCGTTTGACACCTTCTTCCTGCCAGGCGGCATGATTGGTGACTCGCTGCCAGCAGCGATTGGCTCTGACCTTGACGGGTCATTTGGCGTTGTTGCCGGTACGGACAGCCCAGGCGCCAAGATGATGGCCGAAATGACTGGCGTAGAAGAGCTTGGCCCATTCGTGGGTGAATCCTACGACGCCGCTGCCCTGATCCTTCTCGCCATGCAGGCTGCCGGATCAACCGACAGCGCTGACTTTGCCGGCAAAGTCATGGATGTGGCTAACGCACCAGGTGAAAAGATCTACCCAGGCGAGCTTGGGAAGGCACTCAAGATCCTGGCTTCAGGTGGTGACATCGACTATGTCGGTGCGTCGGCGGTTGAGCTGATCGGTAACGGTGAGTCCGGCGGTAGCTACCGTGAGATTAGCGTCGAAGGCGCGAAGAACAAGACCGTCGGCTATCGCTAGGTCTGTATGAAATCTACGGCCCAGGCACCTCGCCTGGGCCGTTTTGCTTTGTGTAGTTCAAAATGATCACTGTTGAGCATCTCTCCAAAAATTTCGGCGGCATCCTTGCTGTCAATGATGTCTCACTCACCATTGAGACTGGGTCGATCACAGGCTTGATTGGTCCCAATGGTGCTGGAAAGACGACATTGTTCAACGTTATAGCAGGTCATTATCAGCCTACAGCTGGACAGGTGCTACTGGATGGTGAGGATATTACCGGCCTTGCCCCACACGATTTATTTGCCAAGGGGCTTCTTCGTACCTTTCAGATTGCGCATGAGTTTTCCACACTGACTGTGCGTGAAAACTTGATGACCGTGCCCGGCGGGCAATCTGGGGAAACTTTGATTGATGCCTGGTTCAGGCCTGGCAAGGTGCGCGCTGAAGAGGCGCAGCTTCGAGAGCGTGCCGATGATGTCATCGATTTCCTGCAGCTTGGCCAGGTGGCAGATGAATTGGCTGGCAATCTGTCTGGTGGTCAGAAAAAACTTCTGGAACTTGGACGCACGATGATGGTTGATGCCAAAATCGTGTTTCTCGATGAGGTCGGCGCTGGCGTGAATCGCACGCTTCTGGGAACGATTGGAGATGCTATCCTGCGGCTCAATCGTGAGCGGGGCTATACCTTCTGCATGATCGAGCATGATATGGAGTTCATTTCCCGTCTTTGCGACCCTGTCATTGTCATGGCTGAGGGAGCCGTTCTGGCGACAGGAAGCGCCGATCAAGTCCGCGCTGATGAAGCGGTGATCGAGGCTTATCTTGGTACGGGCCTTAAGAACAAGGCTGCAGGAGCGGGCGCATGAGCTTTCTGATTGGTGAAGGCATGACATGCGGGTATGGCGGTGCCGATATTCTGCATGGTTGTACAGTTGGTGTTGATCCTGGCGAGATTGCCGTTGTGGTTGGTCCGAATGGTGCCGGCAAGTCAACGGCCATGAAGGCCATGTTCGGCATGCTCTCTCTTCGTGAGGGGCGCGTGATGCTGGATGGTGTTGATATTTCCTCTCTTAAGCCGCAGGAGAGGGTGCTTCACGGTATGGGATTTGTGCCCCAGACATCCAACGTTTTCACCAGTATGACTGTTGAAGAAAATCTTGAGATGGGGGCTTTCATCCGGCGCGATGATATTGCCGATACGATGACCCAGGTGTTCGACCTGTTTCCTATCCTGAAAGAAAAGCGGCGTCAGCCGGCAGGAGAGTTGTCGGGTGGCCAGCGTCAGCAGGTGGCGGTTGGCCGGGCGCTGATGACACAGCCTAGGATACTTATGCTGGATGAACCGACAGCGGGTGTCTCGCCGATCGTGATGGACGAATTGTTTGACCGCATCATTGAGGTGGCGCGTACCGGGATAGCGATCTTGATGGTGGAACAGAACGCCAAACAGGCCCTGAATATCGCTGATAAGGGATATGTTCTTGTGCAGGGACGCAATGCCTACACCGATACGGGAGCCGCACTGATGGCAAATGCCGAAGTGCGCCGCGCTTTTCTGGGAGGGTAGAGATGGCTGATATCCTCAATGCGTTGGTGATCATCGCCAATTTCGTGATTGTGCCGGGCCTTGCCT
>WTJS01000010.1 GCA_011524735.1 Alphaproteobacteria bacterium | reverse complement strand
GATATCAAACTAGCGCTAGCCTTTGAAAAAAGGAAATAAATTGCCTGAATTGCCGTAAAAATATGTTGTGTGATCAACCTTTGGTCCGGCGTTTGAACGCCAAAAATCGGGGCTTGGAAGAGGCGGGGGCTGGGAACATGCAGGGTTTAGGGTCAGCGGCCGCCGCCACCGGATGATCGGGTGTGGATGGCGGTTTCCACGGTTTTGATCAGTCCGGCCATGTCAGTGGGAAGGGGGCTGTGGAATTCCATCGCCTCGCCGGTGACCGGATGGTCAAACCCCAGCGTTGCTGCGTGCAGCGCCTGACGTTCAAACTGACGCATGACGCCAAGACAGTCGCGGGATACGGCATCCGGCATCTGGCCGCTGCGCAGGGCCCGCCCATACATGGGATCACCCACCACGCCATGGCCAAGATGTGCCATATGCACTCTGATCTGGTGGGTGCGGCCCGTTTCCAGAACGCATTCGACAAGGCTGGCAAAAGGCGGCAGGGCGCGCAGAACAGACCAGTTGGTGGCGGCGAAGCGGCCATTGGCAACAACAGCCTGTTTCTTGCGATCGCGATTTGATCGTCCGAGCGGGGCTTCAATTCGGCCGCCTCGATCGGCAAAGGTGCCCCAGACAAGCGCCTGATAGCGCCGGTCAAGGTCATGGGCAGCAAACATGTCGGTCAGGCGCTGATGGGCACGGTCTGTCTTTGCTGCCATCATCACGCCGGATGTGTCCTTGTCCAGCCGGTGGACAATGCCCGGGCGCATCACCCCGCCAATGCCGGTCAGGCTTGGTCCGCAATGCGCAATCAGCGCATTGACCAGCGTCCCGTCAGGCTGGCCGGGGGCCGGATGCACCACCATACCGGCAGGCTTGTCGATAATGATCAGGTCGTTATCTTCATGCAGGATATTCAAGGGGATGGCCTGTCCCTGCGGGGTTGGGTCACGGGCAGGTGGCAGAGTGATCACATAGGTGGCCTCACCGCGAACGGTCTGTGACGGGTCGGTGATGATGGTATCACCTGCGCCGTCCCCATCTTCACGAAGCGCGCCTTCAAGGATCAGCGCCTTGACGCGGGTGCGCGACAGGGGCGGATCGGCAGCAAGATTGGCGGCAAGGAACCTATCGATGCGCTCGCCTTCTGCTTCCGGCGGTGCATAAACGGACAGTTCCTGAATCTGATCACTGGTCATGGGGCGGCACCCTAGCCTATATTGCCCCCCATAACCACCCGGCTTAATCACCGGCTAACGCCGATGGTGTTATTGTTGCCTGTTGGAAACCGTGTCCTGTTGATGAGAACCGCGACCATGCCAAAGACGGATCAAGACCAGACGGATCAAGACCAGACAGGTCTTCATCACGACGAGATCGACGAAGCCGATGTCCCGCAATCAGCCATTGCCCGAAATCTGGGGTTGATCAAACTGGCAGCGGTGATCATGGGGATCATGATCATTGTGCTGCTGGCGGTGATCATTGGGACGATCGCGACACGCCTGTCAAAAATGGCTGAACCGCCTGCCGAAATGACGATCACGCTTCCTGCCAATGTCGAACTGCGCTCGGCTTCTGGCAATGATGACGGGATGACCCTTGTGGTGGAGGGACCTGAAGGTACCCAGATCTGGCGGATGTCGCCGCGCGGTGAGCGCAAGCAGACAATCACTGTTCAGCAGGATTAGTCAGGGTCAGCCAAAATCTGTCAGCTTCAACTCTGGCGACTCTAAAACCCGAACTCTGCTGTGGCTGACATCAGCAGGTGTTCCAGCGGCAGGCTGGTCACACCATAGATGTCATAACCGACCATGAGCGGTGCCATATAATAGCGCAGGATGAACAGCAGAAAGGCAAGATAGAGCGGGGCGGCCCGGTCTATCACCCATGTCGGGGTGATCAGCGCAACCATCCGCATGGGCGGCATGACCACAGCATTCAACAGGCGCATGGGGCCTGTGCGGCCATCCTCACTCAGGACCATGGACAACAGAAAGCGCAGAATTGCCATCCACATCAGAATGCCAAGTGGCAGGTCGATCAGAATTCCAAGCGCCGGAGCATCACCGCCCATATTCATCCCCCATGGACTGGCTGAAGTGTGGATCACAGCTTAGTTTGAGGGGGCGGGAAGTCAAAGCAAATTCAGGGTCGCGGTCAGCCTAACCGGGCCAAGAGCCGGGCTAATTTGCAGGTTGAGATTGGCGTCGTCGCGGGCTAGAAGGTGGCTATATAGTAATCGCAAGACGTTGGCCCTGTGGTCGGCGGCGCGCCACCGGAGCCAGGTCCGACACCTGCCTTCGCATCGCGTTTTCAAATCGCGTTCAACCTGTTGAGGTTCATCATGTCCAGCCATCAGTATGTCTATGTCATGCATCGCCTGTCCAAGACCTGGCCAGGGGGTAAGGAAGTTCTGAAAAATATCAGCCTGTCCTTCCTGCCTGGTGCCAAGATTGGCGTGCTTGGCCTGAACGGCGCGGGTAAGTCGACGCTGCTGAAAATCATGGCGGGGTTGGATACCGAGTTTAACGGTGAGGCCTGGGCCGCTGACGGCATCAAGGTTGGCTATCTGGCGCAGGAGCCAGAGCTTGACGAAAGCATGGATGTCACCGGCAACGTTCTGTCTGGACTTGGTGAAGCCAAGGAATTGATGGATCGCTTCAATGCTGTCAGTGCGCGGTTTGGCGAAGAGCTGACTGATGACGAAATGAATGAGGTAATTGCCGAGCAGGCCGAGCTTCAGGAAAAGATCGATGCAATAGATGGCTGGGATCTGGAACGCAAGGCCGAGATCGCCATGGATGCGCTTCGCGTGCCTGCTGGCGATTCTGACGTGTCGAAACTGTCAGGTGGTGAAAAGCGCCGGGTCGCGCTGTGCAAGCTGCTGCTGAGTGCGCCAGACATGCTGCTTCTTGACGAACCGACCAACCATCTGGATGCGGAATCGGTCGCCTGGCTGCAGCGCTTCCTGCATGACTTCCCGGGCACTGTCGTGACCATTACCCACGACCGCTATTTCCTTGATGAGGTGGCAGGCTGGATTCTGGAACTCGACCGTGGGGCAGGAATCCCTTATGAGGGGAATTATTCCGGCTGGCTGGAGCAGAAGCAGAAGCGGCTGGAGCAGGAAGGTAAGGCCGAAGATGCGCGCGTGAAGTCGCTGTCACGCGAACTGGACTGGGTACGTGCCGCGCCAAAGGCGCGTCAGGCCAAATCAAAAGCCCGTATCAACGCCTATGAAAAGATGCTGGCCGAGGAAAATGATCGGCAGATTGATACCGCCAAGATCCATATTCCGGCAGGCCCGCGTCTTGGCGACATCGTCATTAATGCCGAAGGGCTGAGCAAGGGATTTGGAGATCGCCTTCTGATCGACGATCTGTCTTTCCGCCTTCCGCCTGGCGGCATTGTCGGTGTGATTGGTCCGAATGGCGCCGGTAAGACCACCCTGTTCCGGATGATCACCGGCGGCGAAGCGCCGGATAACGGCAGCTTTATCGTTGGTGACACCGTGAAGCTTGGCTATGTCGACCAGTCGCGTGATGATCTGGATGATTCCAAGACAGTCTGGGAAGTTGTGTCTGACGGGCTCGATGAAATCCAGCTTGGCAAGCGCACCATGGCGTCACGCGCCTATGTCGGCCAGTTCAACTTCAAGGGCGGTGATCAGCAGAAGCGTGTTGGGCAGCTCTCTGGCGGTGAACGGAATCGCGTGCATCTGGCGCGGATGCTGAAAAGCGGTGCCAATCTGCTGCTGCTCGATGAGCCGACCAATGACCTTGATGTCGATACGCTGCGGGCACTGGAAGAGGCGCTCGATGATTTTGCCGGCTGCGCGGTGGTGGTCAGCCACGACCGCTGGTTCCTTGACCGGATCGCAACGCACATCCTCGCCTTTGAAGGTGACAGCCATGTGGAGTGGTTCGAAGGCAATTACGAAGCCTATGAAGCTGATCGGAAGCGCCGTCTGGGGGCCGAGGCTGACCGCCCGACCCGCATTAAATACAAGCCCATCAGCAGGTAAGTGCCAGGTGGGCCGAATGGCCCTGGCGAGCGGAATCAAGACGAAAAAAAACGCTGACCATCACATCGGCTGGTCAGCGTTATCCTATGGGGGTGAGATCTTGCAGACCTAGCTGTCGTTGCCGCGGTTGGCGGCGCGCTCTTCCATCACCTTGATCAGCGCCGCGAACTTGCCTTTATTCTTGCGGATGACGGCGACATTTTCCTGCTTCTGGGTGACCAGAAGTGACAGGTTTTCAATTTCAATATCGAACACTTTTGCCTGTTTGCCGGCTGGTGCCAGCACACGCCAGTTCACGGCAACCGGTGGACGCTCGCCTGTGGTGTCGGTGAAGGTGCCGCTGACAATTACGAATTTGTCACCTTTTTCGGTGGCCTTGCCGGCGGTGTAGGCCAGCCCTTCAAGCTGATCAAAATTCCGCACGATGGTGCCGATCAGCACATCGGTGAATAGAGCGCCATACTGCGTGCGCTCTTCCGGGGTTGCCGCGCGCCAATATTGGCCGGCAGAAAAGCGGGTGATCGACGCCATGTCGAAATAGGTGTCCAGTACGCGTGAGATCTCCGCTTCGCGGGCGTCTGTTTCACCAGTGTCGGTGTCCAGAAAGGTTTCAAGATCGGTGATCATCTCACCAATCAGTGCTGTTGAGGCGGTGACACGTTCGCTGGCGACTGCGGGCGCCATAAAGCCCGCCGAAACGAAAAGGCTGACTGTCAGGCCAGCGGCAGCTGCCAGAAGATTACGACGGAACATCAGTTGCTCTCCTCAAAGAAGGAATCAAATTCATCTTCGGATGTGCTGGCAGGGCCGCTGCCAGCGATGCGATCCTCAAGCAGACCGGTGCGTGTCTGATAATAAAGCGAGCGGGTGCGGGCATAGGGGTCAAGCGCATTATATTTTACGTCGTTGACTGCATCGAAATTATTCGCCCGAAACGTAACAGCTCCCATCGGTACGCGGGCGGTGTTGACCGTCTGCACAACTTCGCCTGTTCCAAACACGCTTAGGGGGTTCATCACGAAATCAACAGCGTCACCGGCAAGAGACCGCGATGTGCGTGGCCCCAGAACCGGCACCATCAGGTAAGAGCCTTCCGGCACGTCATAGGCGGCAAGGGTCTGGCCAAAATCTTCACGCTGCACAGGCTGATCATCCTCGGTCAGATCGGCAAAACCGAGTGTCAGGCCATTCACCAGGAAGTTCAGGGTCGCCAGCGCGGCATTTTCAAACTTGCCCTGAAGGGTCGAGTTCACAGCCGTGGATGGCATGGAGGCCCAGCGAAGATGATTGTCGATGGCGCGCTGGCCACCTTCTGGAACGGCTGTCCGATATCCTGATGCCACAGGTTCCAGCACATAATCGTCCAGCTTCATGTTGAAGTCATACACCTTGCGGTTGGCCTGCTCATAGGTGTCGCGGCTGTCGGTGCGGTCATCAACAGGTGTAGATGAACAGGCGGCCATTAGTAGTGACGCTGTCAGAATAGTGACCGGAACAGTGCTGGACGGGCTATGCGCTTTGCCATGTCTTTGTGCCATGTCTTGGATCTCCGGAACCGCGAAACCAACTCGATCTGTCCAAGATGGGACAGCAGACGCAGAATAATACAAGCAATCGCAAATGAAAATAAGCTGCGCCAGCAAGTTGTACCAGCCTGATGTGACAGCAGGATGTGGCAGGAAGATGGCAGGCTGTGATCCAGAATTGTGGCACCAGACAAGTATGGCGCCACCGTGGTGATGCAGGAGTACGGAGAGGGCGCAAATTTCGGTCACGGCAAAACATCTTTGCCGACGGTCACATGCGGCGTCTGCGGCGTTGACCCGTGCCCGGCGATTTGCGAGTTTGGGCGCATCATGCAAACCGCTCCCGATACCACAAATCCATGGCTTCAAGGGCTGAATCCAGCACAGCGTGAAGCCGTACAGACCCTGTCTGGGCCGCTTCTGGTTCTGTCTGGAGCCGGCACAGGCAAAACCCGTGTCCTGACTTCGCGTCTCGCCGAGCTGGTGGCCACGGGGACAGCCAAGCCATGGAATATTCTGGCGGTGACCTTTACCAATAAGGCCGCTCGCGAGATGAAGATGCGTGTGTCCAGTATGGTTGGTCCGATGGCCGAACAGGTCTGGCTTGGCACGTTCCATGCGCTGGCTGCGCGAATGCTTCGCCGGCATGCCGATCTTGTCGGGCTGCGCTCGGATTTCACCATTCTAGACATGGACGACCAGACTCGTCTGCTCAAGCAGCTGATGGAAGTTGAAGGGCTGGATGCCAAACGCTGGCCAGCGCGTCAGCTTGGCGGGGTGATCCAGCGTTGGAAGGATCGCGGGCTGACCCCGGACAAGGTGGGGATTGCCGATGCAGGGGATTTGGCCAACGGCCGCATGCGGGACCTTTATCAGGCCTATCAGGCACGTCTTCTGGCGCTGAATGCTGTCGATTTTGGTGATCTTCTCCTGCATGTGCTGACGATCTTCCAGGCGCATCCCGATGTCTTGGCCGAATATCACAACCGCATCACCCACATCATGGTGGATGAGTATCAGGATACCAACGTCGCCCAGTATTTGTGGCTGAGGTTACTGACTGGGCCGGATCGCAATCTGTGCTGTGTCGGGGATGATGATCAGTCGATCTATGGCTGGCGCGGTGCCGAGGTTGGCAACATCCTGAAATTTGAGAGCGATTTTCCCGGTGCCAGCATCGTCAGGCTGGAAGAAAACTATCGGTCTACCGGACATATTCTGGCGGCGGCATCAGGCATTATCGCGCGGAATGAAAGCCGGCTTGGCAAGACGCTCTATACGTCTGCAGATGAAGGTGAAAAGCTGCGGGTCAATGGCTATTGGGACGGCTCGGATGAGGCTCGCTCGGTGTCTTCACAGATTGAGTCGATGCAGAGCGCCGGCCAGGACCTTGCCAGTATTGCAGTGCTGGTACGGGCCGGGTTCCAAACCCGGGAATTTGAAGAACGCTTCATCGCGATTGGATTGCCTTACCGGGTGGTGGGCACGAAATTCTATGAACGTGCTGAAATCCGGGATGCGCTCGCCTATCTGCGGCTGATTGCGCAGCCGGCAGATGATCTGGCTTTTGAACGAATTATTAATGTGCCCAAGCGTGGCCTTGGCACCGCCAGTCTTCAGGCTATTCATATTCAGGCGCGGGCCTCTGGCAAGCCACTGATGGCAGCGGCGTTGGATCTGGTGCAGAGCGACGAGCTGCGCCCGGCGGCGCGGAATGCGCTGACTGGGTTCTGTCAGGATATCAAACGCTGGCGTGATGCGATGGGCGGCATGCATCACACCGATTTGGCGAAGATGGTGCTGGATGAATCCGGCTATACAGGCATGTGGCAGGCCGACCGGTCGCCTGAGGCTGAAGGACGTTTGGAGAACCTGACTGAACTTGTCACTGCGATGCAGGATTTCGATACGCTTCAGGGTTTTCTGGAACATATCTCGCTGGTCATGGATGGCGACACAGATTCCGATCAGGGTGAGGTGACACTGATGACACTTCATGCGGCCAAGGGTCTTGAATTTGACACGGTGTTTCTGCCGGGCTGGGAAGAAGGAATTTTCCCAAGCCAGCGCACCATTGATGAAAGCGGGGCCATAGGTCTCGAAGAAGAACGCCGTCTGGCCTATGTTGGCATCACCCGAGCCCGCCGCCAGCTCTATCTCAGCTTTGCTGGCAGCCGCCGCATTCATGGCCAGTGGCAGTCATCTATTCCGTCGCGATTTGTGCAGGAGCTTCCAGCTGAGACGGTGATTGAGGATATTGCCCAGGGACTTGGCGGCGGAATCCCGTTTGGCCGTGCCGCGCAGGCACAGCTTGCTGGTGGCGGTGAGTTTGGTGATGGCTGGCAGACCGAACGGTCTGGTGGTGGCTATGGCCCTGGATGGCGGCGCATGGCTGCCCGGCGGCAGGAGCCTGAAAAGCCTGCCTTTGTCTCCAAGGCCAGCGCGAATGGCTTTGCCGTTGGTGATCGTGTGTTCCATCAGAAATTTGGCATGGGTAATGTCATCCATGTTGATGGTGACAAGCTTGAGATCGCTTTTGACAAAGCCGGCCACAAGAAAGTTGTCGCCGGTTTTGTCAGCAAACCATGAGGCAGTCATGATCCCGCTTTATCAGGCACGTCTTCTTCTTCCTGAAGCACTGACCGCAGATCAGCTTGCCGGGTTTGAAACAGTCTTTTCAGAACTGCTGGATGCCGAAGCGATATCGCATCTTCGCATCGGACCGGGCGGCGCAGATGGCGACTGGTTGATCGAAGCGATTTTCACCTATGCGCCGGATGCTGCCGTCATAGACGCGCTGCTTCTGCCAGTGTTTGAGGCAGAGGCGCTTGCCCCGGTGCCAATAGGGGTCGAAGCCCTAGCGGAGCGTGACTGGCTTGCCGAGAATCGGGCGGCCTTTCCGCCGCGCCGGATTGGCCGGTTCTGGATTTATGGTGGGCATGTGGATACGCCACCGCCAGCTGCCAGCTGGCCCTTGCTGGTTGAGGCAGCCCAGGCATTTGGGTCCGGAACACATCCGACGACGGAGGGGTGTCTTCGTGCCTTTGAAGCCATTCAGCGACGTCATCCAAGACGGTGCTGGCAGGCGCTGGATATGGGATGCGGGTCGGCGATCCTTGCGCTAGGGGCCTTGCGGGCTTGTCCAGCTAGCCGGTTTGTGGTGGCTGACAATGACATCCTTGCCGTGCGAACGGCTGCGGAAAATGCCCGCATCAACGGCATCGCGCCAGATGCCATGCAGGCGGTGCTCTCCACCGGCTATGGCAACCGTACGGTTCGCAGAGGTGCCCCCTATGACCTGATCTTTGCCAATATTCTGGCTGGTCCCCTATGCCGGATGGCTGGCGATCAGCTTGCCGCGTTGGCACCAGGCGGATGGCTGATTCTGTCTGGTATTCTGAACCAGCAGGCAACCATGGTGGCCCGGCGGTATGCTGCGCATGGCGGACGCTATATCGACAGGCTGCGCATTGGCGAATGGACAACGCTGGTCATGACTCGCGGTGGTGGCCCACGTCTTGGACGTCCCAGCGGGCTGTGGCATCCTGACCGTCACCGGTTTCAATCATCAGATGAGCAGGCCAGCATATGAGCCACACCGCCGCCACCAGACTTGCCGATCTGCGTACCACGCTTCAGCAGCGCAACCTTGATGGCTGGTATGTCGGGCGTGAGGACATGTTCCAAGGGGAAGAGGTGCCAGCCAGCGAAGAGCGCCTGTCCTTTATCAGTGGCTTCACCGGGTCGGCAGGCTTTGCCTTTATTCTGCAGGATGTTGCCGCCCTGTTCAGCGATGGACGCTATACGCTGCAAATGGAGCAGCAGACTGATGAAGCGCTGTGGCAGAGCTGCACTGTGCCTGATGTCGCCCCTGGTGACTGGCTGAAGAGGCAGGAGATTGAGGGGGCACGCATTGGTGTTGATCCCCGCCTTGTGACCGTCACCGCCTATGAACGATTGGACAAACGGTGCCGTGATGCCGGCGCGACATTGGTGGCCGAAGCCGACAATCCGATCGATGCGATCTGGGGTGAGGCACGACCTTCGCGCTCAGCTTCACGCCCGTTCCGCATGCCCGATCGTGTGGCTGGCCAATCGATGGCGGACAAGATTTCGGCGCTGGATGAAGTGCTGGATCAGGCACGGTGCGATGCGGTGGTGATCAGCCGCGTCGATGCCGTGAACTGGCTTGTGAATATCCGGGGCAATGACCTTGGCAACACCCCGGTCAATCTTGTCTTTGCGCTCTATCATCGTGAAAACGGACTGATCCTTCTGGCAAGCCCGCAGCGACTGGCGCCGGTGATGGAGGGGGGCCTTGCCAATGAAACGGCCATTGTGCCGCTTGACCAGTTTGCCGGGCTGATTGATCCGCGTGCCGGGTATAACGGTGACTGCCGGGTGATGTTCGACCCGGACAGCCTGCCAAAGGCGCTTCATGGAACGCTTGAAGATGCCACTATCGAGTTGGTGGCAGCGGCCTGTCCTGTTACCGCGATGAAAGCGCGCAAGAATGAGGTCGAGCTCGCTGGAACCCGCCGCGCCCATATTGAGGATGGCGCAGCGATGGTGCGGTTTCTGCACTGGCTGGATCAGGGCGGTGCGGATGGCATGCATGAGAGTGCCATTGCTGACCATCTTCTAGCGATCAGATCGGCCAGCCCCAGGTTTCTGACATCCAGCTTTGATACCATCTGTGGCAGTGGCCCGAATGGCGCTATCGTGCATTACCGGGCGATGCCGGGGGCCGACAGCGTGCTGGTTCAGGACAGCCTGCTATTGGTAGATTCAGGCGCACATTACAATGACGGCACCACCGACATCACCCGCACCTTGGCGATTGGTGAGGTTGATGCCGAGATGATTCGTGCCTTTACCGCCGTGTTGCGGGGGCATATCGCGGTGGCGACGGCCCGGTTCCCGGCCGGAACCTCAGGCCAGCAAATTGATGCGCTGGCGCGGGCGCCAATGTGGCAGCATGGCTATGATTACGCACATGGCACCGGGCATGGGGTTGGCCATGTGCTGCAGGTGCATGAAGGACCGGTCAGCCTGTCCAAGCGGGGCAGCGGGGCGTTGGAGCCTGGCATGCTGCTGTCGAATGAGCCTGGCTATTACCGCACCGAAGCCTGGGGTATCCGCAGTGAAACGTTGGTGGCGGTAACGCAGCCTGATGATGCCGGCTTCATGGCGTTTGAGACGGTAACCCTGTGTCCGTTTGATCGGCGTCTGATTAATGGTGACATGCTATCGCAATCAGAACGCAAGTGGCTGAACGACTACCATGCGCGGGTTCAGGCGGTGCTGACCCCTGAGCTGTCTGATGATCCAGACTGCTGTGACTGGCTGGCGGCGGCCTGTGCTGCGATCTAGACTGTCCCACTATTCTGGGGCCTAGCCTTCAATCAGGGCCAGCCATTCCTCTTCACTCAGGACAGTGACGCCAATCTTAGCGGCCTTGCGGGCCTTTGATCCGGCATCGGCCCCGGCCACAAGATAGCTTGTCTTGGCAGACACAGAACCCGCCACCTTGGCACCCAATGCCTCGGCCCGCGCCTTGGCTTCGGCCCGCGACATGCCGGCAAGCGTGCCGGTGAAGACAATGGTCTTGCCGCTGATCGGGCTGTCATCAAGCGGCTTGTCTGGTGGGATGACATTCAGCTGTGTTACGAGATCCTCAACTGCGGCGCGGTTGCTCTCATTGCCAAAGAAGCCCGTCAGATCGGCAACCATGGAGTCGCCAATTTGGTCGATGGCAATCAGCTCGGCCTCGGTGATTGCAGCGTCTGCATCAGGGCCAAGAGCCGCGAGCATCTCGTCCGGGGTCTCAAAATGCAACGCCAGAAGGCGCGCAGTCGCCTGTCCCACCTGGCGGATGCCAAGCGCAAAGATGAACCGTTCAAAGGCAATATTGCGGCGGTCCTCAATGGCGGCCAGAAGCTTGTTGATCGAAATTTCACCATATCCGTCCAGATCGGCCATGGCTGCACGGCGGTCGGCAAGCCGGAAGATGTCAGCCGGGCGCGACACCCACCCCAGCGTGACAAACTGGTCGATCTGGCGCGCACCAAGCCCTTCTATGTCGAAGGCATCGCGCGAGACGAAATGTTTCAGCCATTCCAGCTTCTGTGCTGGGCAGTCAAGCGCACCGGTGCAGCGGCGTACGGCCTCACCTTCTGGCCGCAGGGCCGGGGCGCCGCATTCCGGGCAGGTATCAGGGAAGAGGAATTCAGCCGTTCCTGCAATGCGCCGGTCTGCAATCACGCGCACCACTTGCGGGATCACGTCACCGGCCCGTTGGATCACGACTGTATCGCCGACACGGATGTCTTTGCGGCGGATTTCATCTTCATTATGAAGCGTGGCGTTTGAGACCACGACGCCGCCGACGGTCACGGGTTCCAGGCGGGCAACGGGCGTCAGGGCGCCGGTGCGGCCAACCTGAATGTCGATGGCGTTCAGGATGGTCTGTGCCTGTTCGGCCGGGAATTTATGGGCCAGTGCCCAGCGTGGGGCCCGTGCCACCTGACCAAGTCGGTCCTGATAGTCGTGGCGATCCACCTTGTAGACGACCCCATCAATGTCATAGCCAAGGTCCGGTCGCGCAGCGCCGATTTCGGTATAGACGTCCAGAAGGCCTCTGACATCCGCGCAGCGCCGTGACAGTGGATTGACGCTGAAGCCCATGGCGGCAAGGGAAGCAAGGCTGCCGGTATGGGTGTCCGACAATGGGGCGCTGACTTCACCAAGCGAATAGGCAAAGAACTGCAGATTGCGGGAAGCTGTTACCGCCGCGTCCTTCTGTCGAAGCGATCCAGCGGCGGCATTGCGCGGGTTGGCGAAAATCTTGCCGCCTGATGCTTCCTGCGCCTTGTTCAGGGCGATGAAATCGCCGCGATCCATATAGAGCTCGCCGCGCACTTCCAGAATATCGGGGACGTCGCCTGTCAGTTGCGCCGGTACAGCGCTGATGCCGCGGACATTGGCGGTGACATCTTCACCTTCGGCTCCGTCACCGCGCGTTGCCGCCTGCACCAGCGCTCCCTTTTCATAGCGAAGCGACAGAGATAGTCCGTCGATCTTTGGCTCAGCAGTAAAATTAAGCTCATCCGCGTCGGCCAGTGATAGAAACCGCCTGATCCGAGTGGCGAAGTCGGCAATGTCTTCGTCAGAAAATCCATTATTGAGCGAGAGCATCGGCTTGGCATGCCGCACCTTGCCAAAGCCGGCTGCCACTGGGGCACCAACGCGAAGGCTTGGGCTGTCGGGTCTCACCAGATCGGGGAAGGCAGCTTCCAGCGCCCGGTTGCGCGCCACCAGTGCATCATAGTCTGCATCGCTGATGA
>WTJS01000079.1 GCA_011524735.1 Alphaproteobacteria bacterium | reverse complement strand
TTCCCGCATATCGCTGCCAACCTGATAACTTGTCTGCTGGATGGTCGGGCCAATCAACGCCGTGATCCTGCCAGCTCCGATCTCACGCATCAGGGTAACCGTGCTGCCAACAACGCCATCTGCCGCGCCGCGCCACCCGGCATGGGCTGCCCCGACAACCTTGCCATGTTCATCCGCCATGAGAACCGGCAGGCAGTCGGCAGTCAAAATCGATAGGCCAATGCCGGGGGTAGCCGTAACCAGCGCATCGGCACGGATCAGGTCCTCGCGTCTGGCAGGCGCGCCCGCATCCACCAGAATCGCAGTTTTGCCATGCACTTGATAGGCGGCTGCCAGATTCTCAGACTTAATCCCAAGAGCTGTGGCAGCGCGGGCCCTGTTTGTCGCCACAAATGCGGCTTCATCCTGTGAGCCAAAGCCGCAATTCAGGCTGTCATAAATGCCGGAACTTACACCTCCAGCCCTGCCAAAAAAGCCATGGCGCGCCCGCAGCGATGTCGCGGTATGGAACAGGAAAGGCACAGCGCCATCGCTGGACTCAAAGCTCATCTGTTGCATCCTTGGCTGTGGTTTGATCGGCTTCAAAGCCAGGTGGCACTCCTTCGCCAGCGGGGACAAGCAACGCCACCTTGAAAACCTCCCCCATCTGCGCTGGGCTGGTCAACCTGTCGATAGCGGCAAGATGACTGCGGCGTTCCTCAGGAGTTGCCAGTCTGGCAACGGCCTCGGCACGCGCTTCGAGCCCTATCCGCATCAAAAAACGACCTTGAGGCACAGGGCCGATCAGACGTGCGCCATTATTGGATGCAACGCGACGCAGTGCAGCAAAATCGACCCAGTGTGAAAGATCTGCTGTTCCAGGTTCATAAAAAAGATCGACCGGGGCATGTGCTGCCACAGCCTGTAGACTGTCCCCTGGATTGCCGTCACGTCCATAATCGATGATCAGAACCGCCCCGCCCCGCTGTGCCACCGATGCCGCTAGTGCAGCCATGACCTGATCGGCCTCCGGGCACAATTCGGCAATCTGGCCTTCACTTGGTTTTTTAGGAAAGAAGTCAATGTCGTCCACGAGCGGCTCGCCAGTCACAAACTCCATACGGTCGTCAACCACGGCAACGAGACGTTGCCTCCACTGTCCACTCACGAATTGGGCCTGATGGACGGGAAGGGCGTCAAAGAATTCATTTGCGATACCAAAGACGGGACCATCAATGCCTTCGGTTAGGCTGTTTACTGTGTCATGCCATGTAAGCTGACTGTCGGGCAGAAGGCTGGCCTGAACCTTGCGAAGGTGAGGACTTGTCTCCAGGAGGTGTATTGGCGCAGAGGCCAGGGGCGGCATGAGCTGGCTCCAGGCATGCACCATATCCCGCATCAGGCTGCCTCTGCCAGGGCCAAGCTCAAGAATGGTGGTATTGTCTGGTTTGCCGGATAGTTCGTACATGTGGGCAAGGTAAAGACCGCACATTTCACCAAAGAGGCCAGATATTTCTGGGGCCGTGACAAAATCACCAGCCTCGCCAAACGGATCGCGTGTGAGGTAATAGCCGTCCTGCTTGTCCCCAAGGCAGGCGGCCATATAGGCCTCTACGGTCATCGGACCTGATTTGGCTATGTCGGCACGCAGACGCTCTTCCAGCGTCGATCTATGTGGACCGGTCACACGCGCCGCCACAGGAGGTAAGCGCCAGCGGCAAGCATTGGCAGACACAAAATCTGGCCCATGGTGATGAACCCAAACAATATCCCGAGCTGGGCATCTGGTTCCCGCACAAATTCAATCATGAAACGGGCCAACCCATATCCTGCAAGGAGAATGGCCGTCATCCGTCCATTCCGTGCAAGCCAAGACCGGTGGTAGCCATAGACCATGACGAGACCCAGAACGAGACCTTCCAGCCCGGCCTCGTAGAGTTGGCTAGGATGGCGGGCAAGTCCGTCCCCTTCGGCAAAAACCACTGCCCATGGCAGGTCGGTCACGCGGCCCTGCAATTCAGCATTGATGAAGTTTGAAATGCGGCCAAGACAAAGGCCTATGGGCGTGACCATGGCCACTCTGTCACTAACCGCCAGGATGGGTATCTTGTGCTTGCGGGCAAACAGCCACATCGCAATGGTGACGCCGAGAAGCCCTCCATGAAAGGCCATCCCGCCTTGCCAGACTTTGAAAATCTCGATCGGGTGTGCCAGAAAAAATGCCGGATCGTAGAACAACACGTAGCCAAATCTGCCGCCAAGGATGACGCCGAGAAGAACATGGTTCAGGAGGCTGTCCACAGCTTCGACAGTCAGAGGTGCGTTAGGCTGTCTCGCTTCGCGGCGGAGGATCCAGTAACCGATCAGCAGGCCACCAATATAGGCCAGCGCATACCATCTGATTCCGAAGCCATCGCTGAATTCAATCAGGAATTCATTGAATTCGGGAAGGATGATGGGCCCGGTCATGATTTGTCCTGTTGGTCATTCTTTGTCGTGTGTGATCGGATGCGCCACAATATCTTAATCAGCTGTCAGGTGGTATTGGAAAGATCGCCGTTACGACCTAGATATAGCTAAGGACATTTAGAGGGGACAAGAGATGCGGGATCGTTCGAGGTTTATTTCCGATATGGCACAAATGGCCAATGGTGCTGCATCTGCGCTTGGTGGTTTGCGCGAAGAGATCGACAATATTGTCAAGCAGCGCACGGAACGCAGCTTAAATTCCCGCGGGCTTGTAACCCGCGAGGAGTTCGATGCATTGAGAACCCGCCATGAAGCCCTGGCGGCGCGCCTTGCGGCTCTCGAAGCCGCGCTTGCTGTCAGCAAGGTTGACGTGCCATCTGGCGAATCGAAGGCCGAATCGAAACGCCCTAAAGCGGCTTCAAAACCGCGCCAGAAGGCAGCTAAAAAGGCCGCCCCTAAGAAATAGTCTCCTTGTGGGGAGCGAATCCCATTCAGTTTTGAAAAGACATAGATGACCCCGTACGCCAACGGCGTTCGGGAAGCTATTGTTTTGACAACATTTCCTCAAGTTATCCACAAGCAGATGTGGTTTTGGTGTCTTTCGACCACTAAATATTGTGTTGAAAGCCAACAGGCCTTCCGGCATTTTCATGGGAAGAATTCCAACAGAAAGATGTCATTTCATGGCGCCCAGCATTGTTCAGTCCGAACCCGCCCTTGCCCATCCAATTGATCTGGTTACCCGGTTCGTGG
>WTJS01000116.1 GCA_011524735.1 Alphaproteobacteria bacterium | reverse complement strand
ATTGATCGGGTTCATATCCTGCGGACAGGCCGACATCACCGCGATGACATCTGTCAGAGCAAGAAGCCTAACCACGTCCATCTCGCGGCTGACGGTTGGCTCAAAGGACACCTGACCCTGCGGCGTCACCGGTATATTCATCCAAAGATTGAAAGGATCGGGCACGGCCGGTGCCTGCAACCCGATCGCCATGAATGCCATCCGCAGATTGTCAGTACAGTTGTCATGATATCCTTCACATCCAAGTAGCCGGTAACGGTGAAGATCACAGCATGACATCAGCGTGTCATGCACCCCTGGCGAGCTGTCCTCAACCATGGTCAGCATCGGAGTCCGTCTGTTGGACACCAAGCTATCCCCAACCTTTGGGAAAATCCGAAGAAGAGCGGTACGGCTATGCGCCATAGACAGAAATTCTGTGTGGTCGGGTTCACAAAATGCCCAGAAGTCACAGACTTGTGTGCCCTTGGTATTCTGCACCTCCAAAATCTGACCAGCGGAAAGACGGACCGCCACACCATTACGGGCAGGCACACGATACAGCGTGTCAAGAAGCGGCGAACCATCAGCAGAAATCGCCGTGGCGAGCGTTTCATTGGTGCCATCTGGGATTGCGGGATTAAAGGACATTTTTATGAGACCTCGTTACCAGACCGAAGGCAGAAACCCCACCCTTCTGCAAAACCATGGCACAACTTTGACAGGCTGCCCAGAGATCAACGTCACAAACACACACAGGTACACTGACGCACGATGGCTCAGACCTTCACGGTCGGGCTTCAAATTTTTCTAGGCCCATCTTGTCGTGTCATCTCCATCGATAGCCGTCAGTAGCGTTGTTGTGTAAACAACTGTCCAGTCACACAGATCGTAGCGGCGGCTCAGCTTCTTTCGTGTTTCAATCTCTTCAGCTGTCGTTGGTTTCTTGGATTTTTCCCACACTGACAGGTCAGGACGGCGCGTCAGCAATAGTGATGTGATCTGGCCCGCCTCATCCTCCGGCATCCGCCACAAACCAAGAACCTGAGAATCAAAACTGCTTTCAAAAGACGGCCAGGCAGACTCACACAGCGCGAGAAATTCCGGATAATGTTCTGACGGTGTTTCAAACCATCTGAAGGCATAATTGCCCTGGCGCGTTGGTGGTTCTGGGCTCTGCGGCCGCAGAGTTGGCGTCATGACCGTTGCAGACACTTGACGAATGGTGCTGATCGAATCAAATAGCCGCTCAGCCTGAGCTGCATCTACCCCAGCTGCATCACCTGTCAAAATGACGGTCAGAACATCTCGTGGCAGGCCTATCTGGCTTCGCCAGACCCCGTACAGGCGAACATCACTTTCAGCATTAAAAAAAGATTTTATTGATCTGATTTTATTTGAAACCTCAAGCCATGACTTTGGTTCACAATCAATTTTGCAGTGGATATAGCACAGACTCATTCCCATTCCCTCCAAACCAGATCATCACAGTAACAGGCTGGCCAAGACAGGGAAAAAGTGAAAGACAGCGCTTTCACCGTTCAAACAACAACAGAGAAAATTGAAAATGGTCGGAGCGGCGGGATTCGAACCCACGACCCCTTCACCCCCAGTAAAGTGCGCTACCAGGCTGCGCTACGCTCCGACTGTCAGGGTTATACGCCCACGCCGTGCCCGGTGCAATTCACTTTTTCACCGCTTCTTTCAGACAAGACAGCGATGTCGTTCAAAGGCTATGCTGATGTCGCAATACGGCAGCAGGGTTCCAGAAGATGTTTGAAAAGAACGAAATCATCGTGTGGGACGCAGGTGAAATCATCTATCGGGTTGGAGACAAATCTGAAGAGGCTTATCTGATCGTTGAAGGATCAGCTGAACTTTTTACTGATGATGGGCTTCGTCTCAACCAGATTGGGGTTAATGAGATCCTTGGAGAAACATCCATCCTGCTGGGTACAAACCGCACAGTGACAGCAGCTGCATCGGCCGTTGGTGCAAAAGCCAAGCGGATACCAAGACAGTATTTTTCCGATTTGTCCAACCGCGACAAAGTCGCTGCAGCACTGATGCGCAAGACGCAGTATCGCTTGATTGACAGTAACCGGCAAAGCAATGCCTTGGGACTGGAACTGGACACGATATCAAGACTTCTAGGTCAACTGAGCGATCTGCTCGATAGTCGTGATCCGGTTGTCGTTGAACTTCATCAGAGACTTGCCGAAATCAAGAAGACCCTGACCATTGTCCGGCATCTTGCCGCCTATCCAACAACTGGCACTCATCAGCAAAGCGAAAGTGAGACCGCCGACGAATTCGGTTAGGACTGGTTCGCCATGGCTGCCAGCTTGCCCTTTTCGGGTTTTCCTGTTGGCGTGCGTGGCATTTCATCCAAAATCGTAACCACCGCTGGCACCATGAATTTTGCCATGACACCACGACAGTGATCGCGGATTTGTTCGGCTGTTAGAACAATATCCTGCCGCAACGTTACGAACAGGTGGATATCCTCTTCCCCTAGCGTTGCAGGCACACCAATCGCGGCCGCATCTTCAATGCCAGGATGCTGCAGGGCACCTTCCTCAACTTCAAATCCAGACACCATCTCGCCCCGCACCCGTATGCGTTCTGCTTTGCGGTACCGAAAATAAAACCGCCCCGCTTCATCCAACCGTCCGATATCGCCGGTGTGGAACCAAAGGTTGCGACGCGTCTCCAGAGTCTTGTCTGGCATCCCGAAATAGCCGTCAGACATAACGCCCGGCTCCCGTGGCCGGATTACCATCTCACCATCGGTGTCTGGTGGTAGAACATCGTCATTATCATCAACAATTGCGACTTCATAATGTGGCAGCACAATGCCCCCAGGGTGGTCCCATTGCGGTACCACCACCCAACCGGCATCAGTGGACCCATACCCCCCACCAGGTATGAGATGCAGGCCAAATCGGGCGTCAAAATCTGCTTTTGGCACAGGGGCCGGTGTTGACCAGCAACGGGTCACCCGATGCATGCGCTCTTCCTTACACGCTGGTGCAGAATAAAGCAGTTGTTGCACCGACCCCAGACACATGAACCAGGTCACGCCGAAACGAACCAGCTCGGGCCAGAAATTCGACAGGCTGAAACCATCGCGCAGGATGACATGGCCCCCTGTCATAAATGTTGGCAGGATGTCGTAAAACGCCGGGCCGATATGCGACAGAGGATAGGGTGTATAGGCCACGTCTTCACTTGTAATGCGGAATGGCCCAATCATGTTTTCCGCCGTCCGCACCGCGTAGCGATGCGACAGCAGGCACCCCTTCGAAACACCTGTTGTTCCAGAGGTGAACATCACAACTGCAACATCTGTATCGGGCGCGTCATTGGCAATATGTGTGTCACAAGATGAAAGAAGATGATCAAATTCCAAAACCTGCAGGTCTGAAAAACGCTGCCGCGCGTCATCTGCACCCGCAGTCACGATAAGCGTGGTCAAAAGGGGAAGATCGGTCTCAGGGGCCTCAAACAGGCTTGAAAGTGCATCAAAATGCGCAGGAGAGGTCAGCAAACACTCACATTCTGTGAGATTGACCATACGCGCCAGTGCCGCCCCCCGGAAAGCCCGGTTGATAGACACTTCGATCCGGCCAAGTTTTTTCAAGGCATAAGACATCGCCAAGTAAGGAATGCCATTTTCCAGCATGATCGCGACATGGCCGGATCCCGTTGGCAACCTGTCATCAATCCCATGCGCCAGCCTGTTTACATGGCGCTCCAACTCCCCATAGGTCATGGATGTGCCGCAGGGCGCGATGGTTACACAGGGCCGATCGGCGAACCGTGTCGCACAATCATGAAACAGCTCTCCAAGCGAAATCCTGAGGGGCATGGCTCTTTAACCTATCTCAGGCTGCGAACCAGCAGACCAATCTGAAAACCTGTTTGCCTGTGACGTGGGATCAGCCATGCCGGGGCCACGCCACATGGCAAAGGCCAGAAGCGGTTCGTCGGTCATGGTGATAGCATGCGGCTGGTTACTTTTATGCTGACGTGTCTCGCCCGGGCCAAGATATCTGTCGGCCTCACCCTGAGCGCGAAACAGAGCACCTCCGCTGACTACAAAATAGATTTCCTCAGCTTCATGCTGATGCCAGTCGTAAGCCAACCCTGCCCCCCAATAGCCGATGAAGGCACGGACATCAGCTGTGAGATAGTGGCCTGTTGGTCCAAACAGCTCGATAAAACCGTAGGACTTCATAAACTGCTGCCCAACCTGATTTTCGGTATATGACCTTTGCCATGCCGCAATATCAGCGACGTCCTGGAGGGCAAGATGGACAGGATGATGGTTTTTCCAGCCCTTTACCAAGTCAATGGCAGGAACAATTACCGCTTCAGGCACGGCAAATTGCAACTCGCCCGGCCAGGATGCAAAATCACGAAGATCGGGAGTGGCCTCATACAAATCACGGCAACAAGCCAAGAGCCGATCAAATCTCTGCTGAATATTGGCCATCAGACCCACCCCAAGGCGTCACGATTGCCAAGCATTAACGCAGCAAGTCTAACCCAACTGGTTTAGGTACGGTAGAAGCTATTCAGGAAAAGACGCAGAGAACGGGAGCAAAATGACAGAATGATGGCTCTGGTTATGCTTAGGCTTGCTCGGGTTTGCCAAGGCTCTTGCGAAGCGCACTCAGCGCGCCACGTGCACGCTCAATGGTCGAGATCGCCTCAGACAGACTGTCAGATCCGCGGACGTTAGCCTCAAGTGATTCCGCAACACCAGAACGACCAGAAAGGTGTTTCTGCGCACCCTTGATCGTGAACCCTTCTTTGTAGAGAAGATCGCGAATACGCTCCAGCAAGGCCACATCATCAGGACGATAATAGCGGCGGCCCCCACTGCGTTTCAAAGGACGCAGGGTGCTAAACTTGGTTTCCCAGAACCGCAGAACATGCGGCGGGATATCAAGATGTTCGGCAACTTCTGAAATGGTACGAAACGCGTCTGATGACTTCTGTGTCATGACCCGCCATCGACCCTTTCCTTCAGGATATGGGAAGGGCGGAACGACAGTACCCGGCGGGGCGTGATGGTTGCCTCGACACCGGTTTTAGGGTTTCTGCCAACACGTTCGCGCTTGGATTGAACCGAAAAAGTACCAAAAGACGAAAGCTTTACTTCCTCGCCTTTTTCGAGACATACGCACACTTCCTCAAGAAATGTCTCAACCAGATCGGCCGACTCATTTCGGGAAAGCCCGATATTCCTATAAACCGCTTCAGTCAGATCGGCACGTGTCAATGTCCTAGTCATAAGTTAACGCTAATGCTGTTTGTCAGGCGAGTCAATTCTCTGCCACGTTAATCGCAAAAAAAGTTTCATGTGACAGGTAGTTAGCAGATAGAGCTAATGTATTTGGTCACTCGTCGCTATGGACGGCCGTATCTGACCAACGCAGCACCCCAGACAAGTCCGCCGCCGATGGCTTCGAATGCCAGGACCTGACCATCGTGGATGCGCCCGTCATTTACCGCTGCTGACAGGGCAAGCGGGATGGAGGCGGCTGATGTATTGGCATGCTCATGCACGGTCTTTACAACGCGATCCTCGCCAAGCCCCATCTTCTTCTGCATGCCTTCGATGATACGAATATTGGCTTGATGCGGCACCAGCCAATCGACCTCTTCCACGCGCATGGCAGCAGCGTCCAGAACTTCATCCATAACGCTCGACAATTTTTCGACCGCATGGCGAAAGACCTTATTCCCTTCCATTCTGACATGCCCGACATTGCCATTGCTTGACGGCCCACCATCGACATACAGAATATCGCGATGCGCCCCATCCGCATGGAGCTTTGTAGCCAGGATGCCGTAATCGGTCTCTGTCTCGCACCGCTCCAGAAGAACGGCCCCTGCTCCGTCACCAAACAGGACACAGGTGGAACGATCCTGCCAGTCGAGAATCTTTGAAAAGCTTTCTGCCCCGATGACCAGCGCTCTCTGGCCCCGCCCAGCAGTCAGCATGGCGTCTGCCACGTCGAGCGCATAGACGAACCCTGCGCAAACTGCCTGGACGTCAAAGGCAATAGCATTGTGCGCACCAAGCTGGTGCTGGATTTTTGTCGCTGTAGACGGAAAAGTATCGTCGGGGGTACTGGTCGCTACAATAATCAGATCAATGTCTGCGCCGGAAAGGCCGACTCGTGACAGGGCTTCCTCGGCCGCGTTGCGCGCAAGATCGGACGTTTTTTCCCCTTCTGCCACGATATGGCGCTGCGCGATGCCAGTGCGCTGTCTGATCCATTCATCACTCGTATCTACACTCATGGCCAATTCGTCGTTGGTCACAATTCGCTGCGGCAGGTAGCTGCCAACTGAAATCATCAGGTTGGCCGCGCCAGATTTGGATGCTTCAGGCATCTTCTTTCTTCCGTTCCAGAATAGTGTTGGCATGGGCAATGGCCGCGCTCACATCTGGCAGAAAACCATGCTCCACAAGCTCAGTAGCAACCTTGATGGCATTGGCAAACCCAAGCTTGTCGGTTCCACCATGTGACTTAACAGCAATCCCGTTCAGCCCCAAGAAAACAGCGCCATTATATCGCCGGGGGTCAATATGGTTCCGCATATCTTTGAGAGCGCTGCGCGCAAGGAAATATCCAATCTTTGAAATTAAGGATTTATTCAGACTGCGGCGCAAAAGATGCGTAAACATCTTCGAAATACCTTCCGCAGTCTTCAGCGCAATATTGCCGGAGAAGCCATCGGTCACAACAACATCAAGCTTGCCGTTGGTGATGTCGATTCCCTCAACAAACCCCTGATAATTCAGCCCTAGATCCGGATCAGCGAGCTGGCGTGATGCAACACGAAGATATTCATGTCCCTTCTGCTCCTCCTCACCGACGTTCAGCAGCCCAAGGCAGGGATCTTTCTTGCCTGTCAGGCTACGGTGAAACGCTTGGCCCAAAATTGCAAACTGCACCAGATTTTCTGCGTCGCATTCGAGGTTGGCACCAAGATCGAGCATACACATGGATTCGCCAATTGTGGGGAAGAATGCGGCAATAGCCGGTCGTGTAACCCCTTCCATGGTGCGGAACTGAAGCTTTGACATTGCCATCAGTGCACCGGTGTTACCCGCCGAGACAACGGCATCAGCCTCACCATTTGCAACACTGGCAATGGATAGCCACATCGATGTTTCTTTACCGCGGCGGACAGCCTGTGACGCTGTGTCGTCAGGAGACACGGCGTCAGAGGTGTGAACGATCTCAGCATTTCCGAGGTAGCGGGTGCGCTTCAGCAACGGTTCGATACGAGACCTGTCACCATAGAAAACCATGTCGAAATGCTGGTTCTCACCACGCGCGATATCTGCCCCCTGAATCACGCAAGCCGGGGCGTCATCTCCGCCCATCGCATCCAATGCAAGGCGTAGCTTTTTGGTCTGGGTCATCACTGTATTTCTGAAACTCACATACGCGGCACGTCGCTGTCACGCCGGAAAAAATTGAACGGCCAGGCCGTCACGTTATTTGTCTGAAGATTTCAACGCGGCCAGCCCCGCAAACGGATGGGTTGGTCCTTCCTCGCCAGCCTGAAAGCTGTCTGGTGCACCGTCTGACCGTGGCCAGGCGTTGACAGCAAGGGCAAGTGACTGCGCCACCATTTCACCCAGATCAATTCCACCATTGACCAAGGGCTCGGCATCATCAAGGGTTACGACGACCTCTTCCGCGTTTTCGGACACTCGAACATAACGCTCTTCGATTTCAAAATCCACTTCTTCCGCCACTTCAGATCCGGTCACAATACAGGCCTGTCCGACATGTGCAGTCAGCCTGCCTTTAACATCCCAAATCCCCGGCCCTGACTTTCGAATCTTCAGGTCAGCGGTGACGTCTGTCAGGCTAAGGAATCCGAATCTGTCGGCCAGTTCACGGCACCCCGCCCCATCAACCTGCACCGCACAGACAAAAGGTCCACTTGGGGGCAAAGTGAGAACGTCGATAACGGTGTCGAGAGAGAATATTTGCATCACATCCTGACCAATTCATGCCATCTACAGATTTACCATTTCTGGTCGATGCACCAATGGCAATGCAATCAACGTCACAATATATATCTTATCCCGGCGAAATCTACGTTCACCAGACAGCGAAGACGTAGTATGACGTGACGATTAATCCAGCCGCCCAGCTAGAATGACACCGTCATCTACAGATGCGATCCGTTGATCCAGAGCAAACACAAAATCCACGAGCGAATTATCGGCCTTACCATCACCACGAAGTAAATTGCGTTCAAGCGCGGCGGCCAAAGCCACACGGTCACTTTCATCGAGGGCTGTTGCATAGGCGTCAAGACGGCCCATAAAGGCTTCGGCCATGACCCGAACACGCTTTGATACGCCGATGTCCCCCGCTCCCATTTCACGAAGCGAGAGATCCATGTCTGCGAACATTGTATCGAACAGCTCCTGGCTGAGCTCGGCACCTTCGGCGTCAAGCGGCTTCAGCCGGCGCATCACCATGGACACGACAAGCGCCAAAGCGTCAAAACGACCATCGACATTGTCAGGAACGCCATGTGTGGCAAAAAATTCTGGATCGCGCGCCAATTCAACTGCATGTGCATACAACACTTCGCAGGTCCGCGACTGACGACGACGACCCCAGCCAAGCATATTTTTAAGCCATCCGGTTTCTTGGCTTTTCATCAACAGTACATCCCATTAAGGTAACGCCGCGGGCGGAGAACCACCGCTTTATATCGCCACTTGATAATGCAGGACACCAACAATGACCAGAGGCTTGTTTGACGCATTGTCCCCCATAGCCACGCTTCGCCGCTGCCTCCTTATCACTTTGCTGGGTCTTGGACTTGCAGGGTGCGAAGCCCGGATATCATCTCATGGTCAGACCATCGATGTCAGTGAAATCGATCAGATTATCCCAGGCGAAACAACCCGCTTTGATCTGGAAAGCATTCTTGGGCGACCAAGCATTGAAGGCGCCTTTGATTCTGGCAAGGTCTATTACATCAGTGATGTGATGATCGAACCTGCGGCTGGGAAAAAGCGCAACGCCTCTCGCACGATGTTTGTCTTCACACTCGATGGTGACGATATTGTTCGCGAAATTGAAGTGCGTGACGAGACAAGCGGGAATAGGATTGCGCATCTTGACGACAAGACACCAACGCCTGGTGACACGTTCGGCATTGCGGACCAGCTTTTCTCAACATTGCGCCGCCGCCCAAACTAGGCGCCATATCGCACAGGAAGGCAGTCGATTAATCGCCAGCTTTCCTTGACTGCATCTCGACAACACGAGACGACCTTGCAACGCGATCCAACACGGCGTTAACGAACCCAACATCACACCCACACACATCTGCGAGCGCGGCATATTCGCTGACCACGGCGCGTGCCGGCAGGTGCGGCATGCTGACTAGCTCACAGGCACCTGCCCGCAACACTGCCAGATCAAGTACTGTCAGCCGGTCAGTTGTCCAGCCATCCGCCAGACACTCGCCCACCGTCTCGTCAAGATTATCACGCGATGCCTCTACCGACGTGGCAAGCGCTGTCAGATGGGCATTGTCCAGATCTTTCACGCGAAAGGATTTCCGAATATCGTCAGAATAATGCTGCAAAAAATCTGGCATGAAGGCCGTCACAGATTGTCCGGACATATGGCTTTGATAAGCCAACTGTATGGCCGCAAGCCTTGCAGCCGACCGACGGCGCACCGGCACGGGCTTCAACGTATTTCTGTCCTCAGACATCGACGCCCATATCCCGCTTTAATGATGCCATGGCAAGAGCCGCCTCTGCTGCGCCACCGCCTTTGTCCTTACGGTTATGGTCAGCGCGCGCCCATGCCTGCTCCTCGTTTTCCACGGTCAGAATACCATTGCCGATGGCAAGATTTTCGGCCAGCGCAAGATCCATGATCGCCCGCGCCGACTCATTACAGACCGTGTCATAATGCGTTGTCTCACCACGGATAACGCATCCAAGCGCGACATAGCCGTCATAATGTGTCTGTCCCATATGGGCAAAGGCAATGGCGGCAGGAATTTCGAGTGCCCCAGGCACACTGATGCGGTCAAAGGTGGCACCAGCCGCCGTCAGTGCGCGTTCTGCGCCTGCGGCCTGGGCATCCGCCAACGCCTCATAGAAACGAGCTTCAACAATCAGAAAATGACCACTCATCACTTCATCTCCAACGCTTCACCATTCAAGCGGCGCCAATCGACGATTTCGAGATCATAGCCCTCCAGGCTGATCACATTTGACGGGCGATCAGACAACAACACCATGCGCTTGACCCCCAGTTCGTTAAGAATCTGTGCCCCGACACCATATTCACGCAGCCCATGCGCCGGGTCATGTTCAGAAACACCACTCAAAGCAGCGCTGATCGTGTCAGAAAGGCTGGCATTGGATGATTCGCGCAGCAGCACGATGATGCCCCGCTTTTCGTCAGCAATCGTCTGCATCGCCGTTTCCAGCTCATGACCACTTCGCCTGTCAGAAATTTCTCCCAGCACATCTGACATCATGTCCAGGCGATGCATGCGCACCATAACGGGATCAGATGTCGAAATATCCCCTTTGATCAGGGCAATATGCTCGACACCAGAAATGGTGTTCTCAAACACCATAAGGCGCCATTCACCGCCCACACGGCTGTTCATAATGGTCTCGACAGTGCGTAGCACAAGCGTTTCACTGCTGCGGCGATAGGCAATCAGATCGGCGATCGACCCGATCTTCAAACCATGTTCCTCCGCAAATCCGATCAGATCCGGAAGACGTGCCATCTCACCGTCATCCTTCATGATCTCACATATCACGCCAGACGGCTGTGGGTTACCGGCAAGCCGTGCAATATCAACGACTGCCTCGGTGTGGCCTGCTCTCACAAGAGTGCCGCCGTCCCGCGCCACAAGCGGGAAGATATGACCTGGTGTGGTGATATCCTTTTCCGTGCACTGCGGATTAATCGCCGTGCGGATCGTTTGCGCTCGGTCAGCAGCCGAAATACCGGTGGTCACGCCCTCGCGCGCTTCAATGGACACGGTGAAGGCTGTCTGATGCCGGCTTTCGTTCCGGCGTTCCATAAGCGATAGTCCAAGCGCTTCAGTTCGATCACGGGTTATCGCCAGACAGATCAGTCCACGCCCATGCTTTGCCATGAAATTGATTGCGGATGCATCAGCCCACTCGCCAATTACACAGAGATCACCCTCATTTTCTCGATCTTCATCATCAACAAGAATGAAGAGCTTACCGGCGCGCGCATCTGCAATCACCTCTTCGATAGGTGACAGGCCAACGCTACCTTCTCTGGTCTCAGACTTCATAGGATCCACTTTCTGCAAGGCGCGCAACATACCGCGCCAGCATATCAATTTCCATGTTCATTTCTTGGCCAACCTCAAGTCGGCCAAATGTTGTCACTGTCCAGGTGTGGTCAATGACGTTGATGCTGAAATCAGACCCGTTAACCTCATTCACCGTCAAGGATACCCCATCCAACGCCACCGAGCCCTTGGGCGCTACAAAACGTGCAAGTGTCTCAGGTGCACGAAGCCAGACACAGTGACTGTCGCCTACCGGCTGGATGGATTGCACGGTTGCAAGCCCATCTACATGGCCAGATACAATATGCCCTCCAAGCTCATCCCCAACGCAAAGAGCGCGCTCCAGGTTGACCGCGTCGCCTACGTCCCATTTCCCAAGCGTTGTCACACGCATGGTTTCAGCTGACGCGGCCACATCAAAACTGTGATCGGAGGTAGATGTTACCGTAAGGCAAATGCCCGAATGAGAAATGGACGCGCCAATTGGAATGTCCTTGCAGTCCCAGTCCACTGCAATCCGCAGAATGCGGTCGCCCTGATCCAAAACCGTTTGAACGGTACCTATGGCAGTTACAATGCCGGTGAACATGGAATTTGTGCCTTTCAAGAGCGTGGCAACCTCACACCTAGCGACGTTCTAGGCTATCTCAACGGGTCGTTCCAGCATTATGAATCTGTCTGCGTCAAAACTACCTTCGGTGGCGATCGTAAATGCCTTTGATGAGGTTAGATCCGATCGCCCCAGGGCAGCAAAGACAGGAACGCCGTCACTGCCTATGATTTGCTGCCCCTGTGTCCATAAGATGCGATCGACAAGATCATTTCGCAACAGACTGGCCGCAAGTTTTCCACCTGCCTCAACCATAAGGCTGCTGCACCCCATTTCGGCAATCGTCGCAAGGACAGTTGAAAGAGACAGTTTCCCGTTCTCATCGAGATCTACTGGCTGCACATCAGCACCAGCCGCCCGAAGTGCCATGGCCCGCTCTGCATCCACATTCTCACGACAGAAAATGGTCAGCCCCACATCCATCACATCGCGGAAGAGCCGTGCATCAGCAGATATTCGCAGATCACCATCAAGGATAAACCGATGGGGGCTGTCAGCCCGGCATCCCGGCAATCTGCATGTCAGTTCAGGATCATCAGCCAGCACGGTTCCGATGGCGGAAAGAATCCCGTCTGAGCGACTGCGCAGCAGATGAACATAACGTCTCATCTGTGGGCCTGTAATCCAGCGCTTTTGACCGTCCGACAGCGCGATCATACCATCAAGTGACGTCGCTGTTTTCAGAGTGACCAAAGGCCGATCAGTTGACGCGCGGGCTAGAAAGCCAGCCATAACCCGGCGTGCGGCCTCAGCTTCAACGCCAATTTTCAAAATGATGCCTGCTTCAGCAAGGCGTTCAATCCCGCGACCATTCACACGGTCATCCGGGTCACGCGCAGCAATCACCACCCGCGAGATGCCAGCTGCGATCAAGGCGTCCACACAAGGGCCAGTCTGACCAGTATGTGCACAGGGCTCCAGCGTAACATAGGCTGTCGCACCACGTGCTGCCGCACCCGCCATTGCAAGCGCTTCAGTCTCGGCATGGGGGCGTCCGCCTGCTGCCGTATGGCCAACGGCAATCAGCGTTTCCAAAGGTGATACAATTG
>WTJS01000265.1 GCA_011524735.1 Alphaproteobacteria bacterium | reverse complement strand
CCCCAGAATCATCCCGATATCCTCTTGTTTCCGCCGCACGGCATGTTGCCTGCGAGGCCGGTCATACACGTAGTTGTGTGCTGGCATAGTCTGGTTCGGCATCATGATGACGAGAGAGATATAATCTATGTTCAAAATTTTCCGCAAAGAGCTTGACTGGAACGGCACCCCGCTTGTTCTGGAAACTGGCAAGATTGCCCGTCAGGCTGATGGCGCTGTCATGGTCAGCCTTGGCGAGACGACGGTCCTTTGTACAGCAGTTGCTGCACAGAGCCCGAAGCCTGGTCAAGACTTCTTCCCGCTGACTGTGAATTATCAGGAAAAGGCGTTTGCTGCCGGTAAGATTCCAGGTGGCTTCTTCAAGCGTGAAGGTCGCCCATCCGAAAATGAAACCCTGGTCAGCCGTCTGATCGACCGCCCGATCCGCCCGCTGTTCCCATCCTCCTTCAAGTGTGAGACCCAGGTCATCTGTACCGTTCTGGCACATGACATGGAAAACAACCCTGACATCGCTGCGATGATTGGTGCCTCGGCAGCCCTGACCTTGTCAGGTGTGCCCTTCTTTGGCCCGATCGGTGCTGCCCGCGTTGGGTACATCGATGGCGAATATGTGCTGAACCCAACTGTTGCACAGATGGAAGACACTCAGCTTGATCTGGTCATGGCTGGTACGCATGAGGGCGTGCTGATGGTTGAATCCGAAGCTCAGGAGCTGTCGGAAGAAGTCATGCTTGGGGCCGTGAACTTTGGTCATGATTCGGTAAAGCCTGTGATCGACGCAATCATCGATCTTGCCGAATCCTGCGCCAAGGAGCCACGTGCTCTGCCAGAGGAGCCAGCTGAGAAGGGTGCCATTGAAGCTGTGATCAGCGGGTTTGATGACAAGTTTGCCGCTGCCTACACCATTGCCGACAAGACTGAGCGTCAGGCGGCTCTTGGTGAAGTTCGCACCGCAGTGAAAGAAGAGCTTGGCGACGAATATGACGGCGTACTGGTTGGTAGCCTGATCAAGGCCAAAGAAGCTGATGTTGTTCGGGGATCGATTCTGAAGACGGGTCAGCGGATTGACGGTCGCGACACTAAGACGGTTCGCCAGATTGTGTCTGAGGCAGGTTTCCTGCCACGCGCACATGGCTCGGCGCTGTTCACCCGTGGTGAAACGCAGGCTATGGTTGTTGCCACTCTTGGTACTGGTCAGGACGAACAGATCATCGACGCCCTTGTCGGTGAAAGCCGTTCGAACTTTATGCTGCACTACAACTTCCCGCCCTATTCGGTTGGTGAGGCTGGTCGTGTAGGCTCGCCAGGCCGTCGCGAGATTGGCCATGGCAAGCTGGCGTGGCGCGCCATTCGCCCGCTGCTGCCATCAAAGGAAGACTTCCCTTACACCATTCGTCTGGTCTCCGAGATCACCGAATCCAACGGGTCGTCCTCAATGGCGACTGTCTGTGGCGGATCGCTGGCGCTGATGGATGCGGGTGTGCCGCTTGATCGTCCGGTTGCTGGCATCGCTATGGGTCTGATCAAGGAAGGTGACGAGTTCGCTGTCCTGTCCGACATCCTTGGCGATGAAGACCACCTTGGTGACATGGACTTCAAGGTTGCCGGTTCTGAAGCTGGTATTACGTCGCTGCAAATGGACATCAAGATCACATCGATCACGCCAGAAATCATGCAGATTGCTCTGGATCAGGCTAAGGGTGGGCGTCTGCACATTCTTGGTGAAATGGCCAAGGCGCTGACATCCGCACGTGACGGTCTTGCTGACAGTGCACCGAAGATCACCACCCTGTCGATTCCGGTCGACAAAATCCGTGATATCATCGGCCCAGGCGGCAAGATCATTCGCGAAATCTGTGAGACCACCGGTGCGAAGATCGACATTGATGATGATGGTACTGTCAAAGTGGCTGCTGTAACCGGCGCGTCCGGTGAGGCTGCGGTGGCCCGTATCCGTGACATCGTGGCTGAGCCAGAGCTTGGCGTGATCTATAACGGCAAGGTTGTGAAGACCGTCGATTTTGGCGCCTTCGTGAACTTCCTTGGCGCGAAGGATGGTCTTGTTCACATCTCCGAGCTGCAGAACGGCCGGACTGAAAAGACCACCGATATCTGCAAAGAAGGTGACATGGTCAAGGTCAAGGTCATCGGCTTTGACGACCGTGGCAAGGTCAAGCTGTCGATGAAGCGTGTTGATCAGGAAACCGGTGCGGATCTAGAAGCTGAGGCTGCCGAGGGTGACGCTGAATAAGCGTCAGCTTCATCTTTGAAATAAAAAACGCGCGCTCTGGTAGCAGGGCGCGCGTTTGTTTTTGGATTCACATTTGACGTCTTTACCGGCGGATTAGCCCTCTGCCTCTGGCGGGGTGGCGATGGTGTTGAAACCACCATCGACGAAATGCACTTCACCAGTCACGCCGGATGACAGATCAGAAACAAGATAGAGGCCAGAGCGTCCAACCTCGTCAATATCCGGATTGCGCCCGAGGGGGGCAGCGGTCTCAGCATAACGGTAGATGTGACGAGCTCCGGTAATGGCAGCGCCAGCCAGTGTCTTCATCGGGCCTGCCGACAGTGCATTGACCCGGATGTTCTGACCACCAAGGTCAACTGCCAGATAGCGAACAGAGGATTCCAGCGCCGCCTTGGCCACACCCATGACATTATAGTTCGGCGATATCCGCTGCGCCCCGATATAGCTGAGGGTCACCAGTGACCCCCCATCTGGCATCATCTGGCGTGCGGCCTGTGCCACTTCTGTAAAGGAAAAGGCCGAGATCATCATGGTCTCGTTGAAATTCTGGCGGGTCGTATTCAGATAGCCGCCTTTCAGCTCATTCTTGTCTGAAAAGGCCAGCGCATGAACAACGAAATCGACCGAAGACCAGTGACCGGAAAGCCAGTCAAAAGCACTGGCCACCGCACCTTCATGCGCCACATCGCACTCCACCATCAGGTCTGATCCAACTGACTCTGCAAGCGGACGAAGCCTTTTGCCAAACCCTTCCATCTGATAGGTGAAGGCAAGCTCAGCGCCAGCTTCTGCCGCTGCTCTGGCAATACCCCAGGCGCTTGAGCGTTCATTCGCGACGCCCATGATCAGGCCCCGCTTGCCGGCAAGAAGTCCCGACGTCATGACCTAGACCTTCCGTAGAGCCAAGGTGGCGTTGGTGCCACCAAAGCCGAAGGAATTAGACAGGGCCAGCTTGATGTCGACACCGTCGACGCGTTCGCTTGGCACTGGAATGTCGCCAATGGCTGGATCCGGGTTTTCGATATTTGCCGATCCGGCGATGAAGCCTTCTTGCATCATGATCATGGTGTAAATGGCTTCCTGGACACCGGTCGCCCCCAGAGAATGGCCAGTCAGTGACTTGGTTGAGGTCACAGTCGGCAGGTAGCCACGTGGGCCGAAGACCTCACGGACGGCTTCCAGTTCCTTGACATCACCGACAGGTGTCGAGGTGCCATGGGCGTTGATGTAATCCACCTGATCTGTCAGGGCGTTGCCGTCGAACCCGGCAAGCGCCAGCTCCATGCAGCGGACCGCGCCCTCGCCGGACGGGGCGACCATGTCATGGCCGTCCGAATTGGCGCCATAGCCCACGATTTCGGCGTAGATTTTTGCGCCGCGGGCAATGGCATGATCCATATCTTCAACGACAACCATGCCGCCACCACCAGCAATGACAAAACCGTCACGATCGGCATCATAGGCGCGCGATGCTTTTTCCGGTGTGTCGTTATATTTCGACGACATCGCACCCATCGCGTCAAACAGCACGGACAGTGTCCAGTGAAGTTCCTCACCGCCACCGGCAAACACGATATCCTGACTGCCGGCCCGAATGGCATCGACAGCCGATGAAATGCAGTGTGCCGAGGTCGAGCAGGCCGAGGTAATCGAATAGTTCACGCCTTTGATCTTGAAGAATGTCGCGATACAGGCCGAAACAGTGGACGACATGCAGCGTGGCACCATGTAGGGGCCAACCCGCTTGGGGCCTTTCTCACGGGTGGTGTCAAAGGCCTGCAGCATGTTCGCTGTCGACGGCCCACCGGACCCAGCAATAAGACCCGTGCGCGGGTTTGACACCTGATCTTCAGACAGGCCTGAATCGGCAATTGCCTGTTCCATGGCCAGCACAGCATAGGCTGCGCCCTCGCCCATGAAGCGAAGCTGCTTGCGGTCAATATGTTCGGACACATCCATCTTCACGGTGCCGTGGATTTGGCTGCGGAAGCCAAGTTCAGCATATTCCGGGGCAGGCACAATGCCGGACTTTCCGTGACGGAGCGAGTCCGTCACTTCGGCCACATTGTTGCCAATCGAAGATACAATACCAATTCCAGTGATGGCGACGCGGCGCATGGGCTTAGGCCTCCTCAGGCTTGAACAGGCCGACGCGGATGTCGTTGGCCTCAAATACGGTCTCGCCGTCACAGATGACACGCCCGTCCGCGATGCCCATCACCAACCGACGCATGATTACGCGTTTCATTTCAATCTCGTAGCGAACCAGCTTGTTGGTTGGCAGAATCTGACCGGTGAATTTCACTTCACCAACCGACAGGGCGCGGCCACGGCCTTCGCCGCCGGACCAGCCAAGAAAGAACCCGACAAGCTGCCACAGCGCGTCCATTCCAAGGCATCCCGGCATGACCGGATCGCCTTCAAAATGGCAAGGGAAGAACCATAGATCCGGTTTGATATCGAATTCTGAGACGATGTTACCTTTGCCATGTGGCCCGCCATCACTGGTGATTTCAGTGATACGGTCGCACATCAGCATTGGCGGCATGGGCAGCTGCGGGTTGCCCGGGCCAAACATCTCGCCCTTTGCGCAGGAAATAAGATCATCGTAGCTGAAGGCGGATTGCTGCATTTGCGGCATGATATGGTCCTTAAAAATCTTGCGGAATGTCTGTTGGCTGGAAAGTACCTGTTGGCAGGGATATGCGCAATTGTGCTGCGTCATCCAATCTTTATCAGCATACCAATATGGCGGAATATGGTTTGTCCTATGTCCCTATTCTCTGGTTTGTTTGTGGTCTCGTTTGCGGGCCTGTTCAATGGCCGATTCCACAGGTCTGCAGTTCAGATTTACACCGTCGTGAGCCATGAAAATCTGGCGCTGTCCCCGTCCCCAAAAAAGCACGAAATATGGTTCAAGGCCAAGGGATTATTGACAATGATCCAACAAGTCAGCATTTTCAGAGGGCTATGGTGATGATTACCAAGACCGATACTGACCGGCCCGATGAGGGCGCTCTGACGCAGCTTCTTCGTGACGCCGGGCTCCGCCCGACACGTCAGCGAATTGCAATTGCATCATTGCTTCTCGATGGACGCCACCGCCACGTGTCTGCAGACGGTCTTGCCCGTGAGATTGCTGCAACGGGTCAGCACATGGCTGGTGGTACTGTCTATAATACATTGAACCAGTTCACTGAAGCTGGTCTGCTGCGGCGGGTTACGGTGCGCAACGAGCATACAGTGTTTGATACGAACACCAGCCATCATCATCACTTCTATGATGCAGCGCGCGATCAGCTTGTTGATATTCCAGCTGATGAGGTTCTGCTGGCCTGTCTCCCTGACGCGCCGGAAGGACACGATATTCAGTCCGTAGATATCCTGATCAATATCGCCCCCAAGACCTCGTCCTGAGCCTAACGCCTTTTCAGCTTGCGAAATACCCGCGTGGTTCATGGGCGCGGGTCTTCAATGTCCGGTGTGACATCCTGCACCAGTTTAAAATCATTCCAAACAGCTTGACCCTGCGTGTGGCCCTTCATATCATTTGCTCAGTCATAAGAAGAAATTCGTGAGGAACCGCCTGGTTCCTCTTTCGGTTTCGTCGATCAGTCGAACACCACCCTTGCGCGGTGGGCGTCAAACCTAGTGGAGACACGCATGAACGATCAGAATAAATGCCCTGTGATGCATGGTGGCATCAAGCACACGACCTTTGGGGTCCGGTCGAACCGGGACTGGTGGCCAAATCAGCTGAACCTGAAGATTCTGCATCAGAATTCATCGCTGTCGAATCCGATGGGAACATCGTTCAATTATGCAGAGGCGTTCAAGTCGGTCGATCTTGACGAGCTCCGCAAGGATCTTTTTGCGCTGATGACGGATTCGCAGGAATGGTGGCCAGCTGATTATGGTCATTATGGCCCTCTGTTCATTCGCATGGCATGGCACAGTGCGGGTACATATCGCACCGGTGATGGCCGTGGTGGCGCCGGTGCCGGCACGCTTCGGTTCGCGCCGCTGAACAGCTGGCCGGACAACACCAACCTTGATAAGGCCCGCCGTCTGCTGTGGCCAATCAAGCAGAAATATGGTGACAGCCTGTCCTGGGCCGATCTGATGATTTTCACCGGCAACTGTGCGCTGGAATCGATGGGCTTTAAGACCTTTGGTTTCTCCGGTGGCCGCGAAGACATGTGGGAGCCCGAGGAGGATATCTATTGGGGTACTGAGGACACATGGCTTGGCGATAAGCGCTACACGGGTGAGCGCGAGCTTGAGAACCCGCTAGCCGCTGTGCAGATGGGCCTCATTTACGTCAACCCGGAAGGCCCGAATGGCAAGCCGGACCCGATGGCGTCCGCACATGACATCCGCGAAACCTTTGCCCGCATGGCGATGAATGACGAAGAAACCGTCGCTCTGGTTGCCGGTGGTCACACCTTCGGCAAGACGCATGGTGCTGGAGATGCCGGTCTCGTTGGGCCTGAGCCGGAAGGTGCCAGCATTCAGGAACAGGGTCTTGGCTGGCACAGTGACTTTGGTAGCGGCAAGGGTGTCCACACCATAACAAGTGGTCTTGAGGGCGCCTGGACGCCAAACCCAATCAAGTGGGACAATGGCTATTTCGACATGCTGTTTGGCTATGAATGGGAACTGACAAAGAGCCCGGCCGGTGCCTGGCAGTGGACACCAACCGATGCCGCTGCTGGCGATCTGGTGCCTGACGCGCATGATCCGGATCGTCGTCATGCCCCGATGATGGCCACGACTGATATCGCGCTTCGTACCGATCCGTCCTATCTGGAAATCTCGCGCCGGTTCCATGCGAATCTTGACGAGTTCGCTGATGCCTTTGCCCGCGCATGGTTTAAGCTAACGCATCGCGACATGGGACCAAAATCGCGCTATGTCGGTGCCGAAGTGCCAGCCGAAGATCTGATCTGGCAGGACCCGGTGCCAGCTGTTGACCATGAGCTGATCAATGCCGCTGACGAAAAGGCGCTGAAGGCACAGATTCTCGAGACTGGCCTGTCTGTTGCTGAGCTTGTTGGCGCTGCATGGGCCTCGGCAGCAACCTTCCGTGGATCGGACAAGAGGGGCGGTGCCAATGGTGCGCGACTTCGTCTGACCCCACAGCGTGACTGGGAAGTGAACCAGCCGGCACAGCTGTCCAAGGTTCTGGCAGCGCTTGAAGGCGTTCAGACTGCCTTCAATGCGTCGGCATCGGACAACAAGAAAGTCTCAATGGCTGATCTGATCGTGCTTGCCGGGTCTGCCGGCATTGAGAAGGCTGCAGCCGCCGCTGGTCATGCGGTCGAGGTGCCGTTCTCAGCTGGTCGGACAGATGCATCACAGGATCAGACTGATATTGACTCCTTTGCTGTGCTGGAGCCACTTGCTGACGGTTTCCGGAACTATCTGCAGGCTGACTTTGCGGTGTCTGCCGAAGAGCTGCTTCTCGACAAGGCACAGCTGATGACGCTGTCAGCACCCGAAATGACAGCTCTGATCGGCGGCATGCGGGTTCTGAACGCGAATGTTGATGCTGCACAGCATGGTGTCTTTACTGACCGTCCTGAAACGCTCAGCAATGACTTCTTCGTCAATCTGTTGGATATGGGCGTGGAATGGAAGCCGGTATCGGCTGCTGAGGATGTGTTTGAAGGTCGTGATCGTGCGTCAGGTGACGTCAAGTGGACAGGTACACGTGTCGATCTCGTCTTTGGATCGAATTCCCAGCTGCGTGCCATTGCCGAAGTCTATGCTGGCGCAGGTTCGGAAGCCAAGTTCGTGAATGACTTTGTGGCGGCCTGGACTAAGGTCATGAACCTTGATCGGTTTGATCTCGCCTAAGTCAGCGAGAGCGGACATATTGAAATCAAATGCCGGCGCCTGTGATCATCACGGGCGCCGGTTTTCGTTTCTGCAGCGATGATGCTGGTTACTTTAGGACCTCGCCGTCAATCAGACCCCAGAGCGAGGTACGGGCAACCCAGCCGCGGTGATCTTCAGCAGCAACCTTGCACCATTGTGTGGGACAGGACTGCAGCTCAAGCAGGGCATTTCGTTCCGCCACGGCGATCAATGCGGAATTGTCGTCTGGTTTGGCGTAGATGCGTGCCGAACTTCCTGTGACAAGGGCCAGACGCTTTAGTGAGACGACGGAATGATGCATCCAGCCGGTCGTACCTTCATGATCAACGACCTTGCGCCAGACACCAAACTCAGCCTCAACCCGCAAAGGCAGGCCACGCTTTCGGTAATGCCATAGAACCGGATATTCGGTGCCGGGACCGGCACGCATATTCACCTTATTTGATTTCAGCGTCACAAATCGTGGCACGGGATAACCGCTACCGCGCACTGTGAGCTTCGCTGCCGCGCCGCCCTCCGCAGCAATGGCGGAGTGAGGCTGTAGAGCTGATATGCCCACAAGGCCAGCCAAGGTCGAGGCGAGAACAAGCATACGGCATGCGCTGTTAAAATATTTTTTCATCAGGCTCTTGTTCTGATAGTCTCAAAGGTAGATTTGATGGATCAACACAAATGTTTTTGTGGCCCGTTAAGGTGCCATAGCATCACAATATTATGTTTTGGCGTGTCGCGCCATAGAGGCATGAACCGTGCCTTGCATGAGCAGATAGAATGAACCAGAAAAAACCTGTCGTTTTCCTGACCCGAAAGCTCCCTGATTCCACGGAAACACGGATGCGTGAGCTGTTCGACGCGCGGTTGAAAGTGAATGACGATCCCTGCTCTGCGGACGAGCTTCGTGACATGGTCAAGGAAGCTGACGTGCTGGTCCCAACCGTGACGGACAGGATCGATGCTGACCTGATAAATGCAGCCGGCGACCAGCTCAAGCTGATCGCCTCATTTGGAACGGGTGTCGATCATATCGATCTTGCAGCGGCCAAGGCCCGTGGCATCACTGTGACAAACACCCCTGGTGTTCTGACGGAAGATACAGCTGATGTTGCCATGGCCCTGATGTTGGCAGTGCCGCGGCGCATCGCAGAAGGTGACAAGGTTACACGATCCGGTACTTGGACCGGCTGGGCACCAACAGGCATGCTTGGTCATCGCATCAATGGCAAACGCCTGGGCATTATTGGCATGGGTCGAATTGGTTCTGCGGTTGCTCAGCGCGCGCGCGGATTTGGCCTCAGTATCCATTACCATAATCGCAAACCCATTCATCCTGAAGCAGAAGCTGAACTTGAGGCGACGTATTGGGAATCGCTGGATGAGATGCTCAGCCGGGTAGATATCGTCTCGGTCAACTGCCCGCACACGCCTACCACCCATCGTCTGCTGACCCGGGAAAGACTTGAGCTGATGCAGCCATCTGCCTATCTGGTCAACACATCGCGCGGTGAGGTTGTGGATGAGCAGGCACTTGCTGAACTTCTGGCCTCACGTCATATCGCTGGGGCCGGGCTTGATGTTTATGCGGAAGAGCCAGCGATCACCCCGGCCTTACTGGATCTGCCAAATGTCGTGCTGCTGCCCCATATTGGCTCAGCGACAATTGAAGGTCGTCTGGAAATGGGCGACAAGGTGATCATCAACATCCAGACATTCTGGGATGGCCATGCCCCGCGTGATCGTGTGATTGAGGCGATGCTCTAGGCTGAAGCCGAACCGCAGGTCGGGCAGTCTGGCCGGGCTGCTGTCGAGATTTCCATAAAGCCACTGTTGCGGCCGTCAAACAGAACCAGCCTGCTTGTCAGCGTGCTGCCCAGCCCAAGAATCAGCTTCACTGCCTCCAGTGCCTGCATTGTGCCAATCACACCTGTGACCGGCCCCAGAATTCCAGCCTCTGAACATCCTGGTGCCTGCTGGCTATCGGGCATGTCAGGAAATACGCAGCGATAGCATGGCGTGTCTTGATGCCCGGTCACTCCCGACTGAAAGACCGCAAGTTGGCCTTCGGTGCGCACAGCTCCTCCAAAGACAAGCGGAATACCATGATGGTGTGCGCCATCTCCTATGCGGTACCGCGTATCGACATTGTCGGAGCAGTCAATCACAAGGTCATGGCTTGTCAGTAGCGTGGCCATATTGCCGTCTTCAAGCCGTCCTTGAATCGGGGTGACGGTGATCGCCGGGTTGAGCGCGCGTGCCATTGCAGCTGCCTGATCAACCTTTGGGTTGCCAATGCTTGCTGTGGTGTGGGTGATCTGTCTGTTCAGATTGCTGAGTTCGACATATTCGCTGTCGATCAGGCTGATGGTGCCAACCCCGGCAGCCGCCAGATACATGATGACCGGCGTGCCAAGCCCGCCTGCACCAACCACCAGAACGCGGGCGGCGAGAAGGCGCTCCTGCCCATCTTCGCCAATATCAGGCATGATGACCTGGCGGGCGTAGCGTTCAAGATTTTCATCACTCAGCATGACATCACTTTCCCGTTGACCCGAAGCCACCAGCGCCGCGCGCTGTGTCAGACAGGGTGTCGACCTGCTTCAGCTTAACCTGACTGACCGGGGCGGCAACTAGCTGCGCAATCCGCATTCCCCGCGTGATGGTGACCGGCTCGCTGCCAAGATTGATCAGGATGATTTTCACCTCACCGCGGTAATCACTGTCGATGGTGCCGGGGGCGTTGGCAACTGTGACCCCGTGCCGCAAGGCCAGTCCCGATCTGGGGCGAACCTGAACTTCAAACCCCTGTGGAATGGCCATGGTAAGGCCTGTTGGCACGGCAACCCGTGATCGAGGTGTGAGGATGATGTCGGTCTCGATGGCAGCCTGCACATCCATGCCGGCAGCGCCAGCGGTGGCATAGGCTGGCAGATCCAGACCTTCAAAATGGGAAAGCGCACAAATCTCGATTGTCGGGGCTGTCATCTGATGGGCTCTCTAGGTCCTGTTTGATGCGGATTGGCTGACCAAATCCCGCAGTGTAGCAGCCTGCAAACGGTCGGCCATGTGATCGGTGATATGATTGACAAGACGGACGGCCAGCTCGGCCTTGGTCATCATCGGCCAATCGATTGCCGTTTCGCCGGTTATCAGACTGGCGCTGTTCATGTCACTATTGAAGACGCTGCTACCGTCGCTGCGGGTCACCGCATTGGCGACGATCCAGTCGCATCCCTTGCGGGCAAGCTTGGCACGGGCATTGTCCTGAAGGTCTGAGGCCTCGGCGGCGAATCCAATCACCAGATCGGGCCGAAGTTGATGTGTTGACAGGCTGTTCAGGATGTCCGGATTTTCTACAAGAGTCAGGGATGGTGGCTGGCCATTCCCAGTCTTCTTGAGTTTGCCGCTGCTGGCATTCTCCACGCGCCAGTCAGCCACCGCAGCGGCGCAGACCGCAATATCGGCAGGTAGAGCCGCTTCACAGGCGGCTAGCATTTCAGTGGCGCTTTCAACCTGGACCAGTCTGACATTTGCTGGCGCGGGCAAAGAGACCGGGCCACTGACCAGGGTCACCTCTGCACCCCGGGCCGCCAAGGCTGACGCAATGGCGTGGCCCTGCTTGCCAGATGATCTGTTGGCGATGAAACGTACCGAATCGATGGGCTCAACTGTCGGGCCAGACGTGACAATCGCATGCAGGCCGCTCAGATCATCAGGTTGGCTGTCAGCGGAAAGGCAGTTCAATGCCGCCTGCACGATGGCTGCCGGCTCTGCAAGTCGGCCTACACCATCTTCGCCGCAGGCCATGTCTCCGGCTGTGGGCCCGACAAACTGAATGCCTCTGTTGGCAAGCCGTGCCACATTTTCAGCAGTGGCGGGATGTTGCCACATCGCCGGGTTCATCGCCGGGGCCATAAGCACCGGAGCCGTTGTCGCAAGAAGAATGGTTGTGGCCAGATCATCCGCAAGCCCGTTAGCTGCCCGCGCCATGAGGTTGGCGGTGGCCGGAGCCACAATCACAAGATCAGCCTCACGGGCAAGCCGGATATGGCCCATCTCGGCCTCGTCAGTGAGAGAAAACAGGTCAGTATAGACCTGGCTTGCGGTCAGGGCGGCAAGGCTGAGCGGCGTAATGAACTGCTGAGCGCCTGTGGTCATGACGCCTGTCACCTCAACATTGTGATCCTGCAGACGGCGCGCCACCTCCAGCGCCTTGTAGGCGGCAATGCCGCCCCCAACAATCAGCAATACACGTTGTGCCGGTCTGTCGCTGCGGAAATTGGTGGTGGGACCTGTGCCACCGGCCAACTGCGTCTGACCAAGAATTTCAAGACTGCCCGGATGAACCTGATAGCCACGCAGGCGCAGTGCCTCACAAACCGGGGCATGGGCCCTCTGAGGTAGTTCGCCGCGCGCCAGATAGTTGCTGATGGCGCTTGGTCCCACATCCAGCAGGTCCTGTAGGGCCTGACGTCCTCCCAAAGCCGTGATGATAGCTGCGAGATCACAATTTTTCATATATTCATTCATTTTATCACCAGAATTGAAATTCTGTGAAAATTCATGAAAAGTCTATGTGAAGATCACAATCAGCGCAAGGCCAACAGCCAGACAGGACAGAAACAGGGGAAGTTTGGTTGAGGGGGGTTCGGCAGGTTTTGGCGGCTCGGCTTCCAGACGTGCCAGAATGCGGGGAAGGCGCGACATCAGCGCAAAAGCCTCTTCGGCAAATGTCTCCGCGCGCCGAGAGAAGTTGGCCTGGCCCTGCATCCAGTCTCCGGCAAGCGGGCGTGCAAGGCCCCACATATCCGCCTCAGGATTGAGCTGCCGTGCCACACCTTCCGCCATCATCATGGTTTTCTGAAGAAGGTTGAACTGAGGCTGAACTGAAATGGAAAATCGTGTGGACAGGGCCATA
>WTJS01000013.1 GCA_011524735.1 Alphaproteobacteria bacterium | reverse complement strand
CCATGTTGACAGCACCCTGGCAGGATTTGTGCGTCCCAATTGCGGGGCAGAGTCAAACGACAGGGTGCTGTCAACATGGCAGGCCCCGATGACCGTGACAGGATCTTTTAAGGCGTCACTCATAATTCCGACTGCCCTGCCAGCCTGTCATTCTGTCTCTGACGCCACCAGAATGCCGCCTGAATGATGCCAACAAGCGCTGATCCTGCGCCCATGACAAGCAGCGCCAAAAACCAGCTATGCATGCTGTCAGCACCACCACCGATATCCAGCATCAACCCGACAGCCGGGCCACCAAGTGCGCCCCCCGTAAAGCCGACCATCGAATGAACCGCCAGAAGTGCACCGCGGTCATGCTGATCGGCAGCTGCAACCGTGCCTGCCGTTAACGCGCCTGAGTCGAGCATGATGAAAATATTGTAGATCCACAGGAAGGCCAGCGCCAGCCATACCGGCCCTTCAAGAAGCATGGCGCAGATCAGCGCCATGACCGCTGAGGACATGCCAACAAGGGATATCACCCGGTGACGGCCATAGCGCAGACAATATCGGGCCCCAATGATGGACGCTGCCATACCGGTCACAGTGAGAAGGCTGACAAGCGTTGTGATCGTCGAAAGGGACATGCTGACACTTGCCCCTAGAAAGGCAAACAGCGCAAAACTCCAGCCCCGATAGGCAAACAGCTCAAAGGTATGGGCAAAATAGGCAAGGATGTAACTCATCGCCTGTGGCTTGCGGAATGCCGGGCGAAGGTCGAGAGGATGCCGCCGCGCAGGTCCCGCCGGATCACGCTCGGGTGTAACACCTGCCACCAACAGGGCAATGGCCGCCGCAGCCAGAAACGATCCAACCGCCCCGGCCCATGCCGCCACATGATGATCAAAATATTCCAGAAGATGGCCATTCAGATAGAAGGAACCGCCCGTGCCAAACCCAAAACAGGATGTGTAAAACGGCACCGCCTTGATACGTTGCTCTCCATCCAGCCGGGCATTCAGGATCTGCAACCCCGGCATATATGTGCCGGCAAGACCCGCCCCCACCAAACCCCAGGTCAGAGACGCACTCCAGAATCCTTCGGCAAACATCGCAAACCCGGCGGACCCGATACAGGTCGCCAGCGCACCGCCAATGAAGATGCGTTTGGCATCAACCGTATCGGTCAGCCCAACAAGCACCGGGGTCGCCAGAACATACCCGACGAAATAGGCACCATTGACCCAGCCAACTTCCGTGTTGCTGAGTCCCCAGGCATCACCAAGTTGCGTGAGGAATACAGGCCAGACAGCAAAACTGGCCATGGAAATCACCGAAGCAATACAGGTGATCGTGATCAGGAAGGTCGAATTCCCTTGCCTGATCACATGACACCTGCCCCGGCGGCCTGCGTCAGCCGCCGCCCCTGTTCAGTAATCCTGATGACTAGCCGCCAAGGAAGAGACGGCCCACATCCGGATTTTCAAGAAGCTCATCACCAGCACCGGCAATGGCCGTCTCGCCTGATACCAGCACATAGCCGATATCGGCAAAGGCCAGACCCTTCTTGGCGTTCTGCTCAACCATGACAATCGTCTTGCCGTCCTTGCGCTGAAGGTCGTCAAGAATTTCGAACACCATGTCGATGAAGCGCGGCTCCAGACCGATCGATGGTTCGTCAACCAGCAGAACCTGCGGCTGCATGACAAGTGCCCGCGAAATTTCCAGAAGGCGACGTTCACCCCCTGACAGCACCCCGGCAGGTTTGTCACGACGGTCTGCAAGACGGCTGTATTTGTCGAACACCTCTTCAGCAGCGATCTTCGCCTCAGCAGGCTTGTTCTTCAGAAAGCCGCCCATCAGCAGATTTTCTTCCACTGTCATCTGCGGGAACACAGACTTGTCCTGCAGAATATAGGCAATGCCAGCCTCAGCCAGCTTCTGGGACGGTGTCAAAGCGGTAACATCCTTACCCCCAACCACAATGCTTCCAGAGAAGATGTTGGTGAAGCCAAAGATCGAATGCAGAACCGTGGACTTGCCAGCCCCATTCGGCCCAATCAGACAGAGCGACTGACCCTTGCCAACATTCAGGCTGAACTCATGCAGGATTTCCATCTTGCCATATCCTGCCCGCAGATCCTTGATTGTCAGGAAGGAATCATTTCCTGCAAGAGCTTCAAGTTCTGACTTCGTCGGCGCGTTTGCGGCAATCGAGGCAGCTTCCTTAGCCACCTGATCAACCGACATGACGACATCAACACCGCCGCCACCATAACCGCTGACACCCGCCTTTTTCGCTGACGCCTTTTTTGCAGCAGCTTTTTTCGCAGGAGCTTTCTTGGTCGCCGCCTTCTTGGCAGCCGTCTTCTTGGCAGATGCCTTCTTGGCCGCTGCTTTCTTTGCAGCTTTTACCTTGTCATCTTCAGCCATCAGTGTCCTCCAAGGTAGGCGTCAATCACGCGCTGGTCATTCTGAAGATCGGCTGGCACGCCGTCGGCAAGCATCTTGCCATTGGCAAGACAATAGATATGCGAGGCCAGATTCATAATCACCCGCATATTGTGCTCGATCACGCACAGTGTGATGCCAAGCTCTTCATTGGCGCGGCGCAGACGGTCGATCAGACCATTGATCAATGTCGGGTTGATCCCGGCGGTCGGCTCATCAAGAAGCAGAACCTTGGGTTCATTCATCAACGCCATGGCAAATTCCAGCAATTTCTGCTGACCAAAGGAGAGATCTCCTGAGATCAGATTACGCTTGGAATACAGACCAACGAACTCCAGCAGATGCTCGGCACGATCCTTGATCTCACCCTTCCGGCTGGCAAACATCGAGGACTTCGACTCCGCCCGATGCGACACCGAAATCTGCATATTGTCCACGCAGTTCATCTTCGAATAGATGCGCGTCTGCTGGAACGTCCGCAGCATGCCCAAACGGGCAATATCACCGACAAGAAGATGCGAGATTTCATTTCCCTCGAACTTGATGGAGCCGCTGTCAATCGGGTGATAACCAACAATCGAGTTGAACAGCGTGGTCTTGCCACAGCCGTTCGGCCCAATAATGCCAGTGATCGATCCTTTCTTGACGGTCATCGAGATGTCGACATTCGCCTTCACCCCGCCATAGGACTTGGAAACATTCTCAACTTGAATGATTGAGTCGGTCATCAGCGAGCCCCCTCCTCACTGCCGTCCTGAACGTTGGAACTGTCCACGACGATACCAAACCTTTCAGGGAACTTGGTCTGCAGCCAGCCCATGATCCCCTGCTGGAAATACACAATATTGATGATCA
>WTJS01000138.1 GCA_011524735.1 Alphaproteobacteria bacterium | reverse complement strand
GTCCTGTACGTTCTTGATGAACCGTCAATCGGCCTTCATCAAAGGGATAATGACCGGTTGCTGGCCACGCTGGTTCGTCTTCGTGACCTTGGCAACACTGTGCTGGTTGTTGAGCATGATGAAGACTCCATTCGCCTTGCAGACTATGTTGTCGATATGGGACCTGGCGCCGGTGTTCATGGTGGCCAGGTCGTTGCTGCCGGAACACCGCAACAGATCATCGACAGTCCCGTCTCACTGACTGGTCAATATCTTTCCGGGGCAAAAGAAATCCCGGTGCCTGCCAAACGTCGGAAGGGCAAGAAAGGCCGCCATATCCGTGTTGAAGGTGCAAGTGGGAACAACCTGAATGATGTGACTGTTGATTTCCCCCTTGGCGTGCTGACATGTGTGACCGGCGTTTCCGGCGGCGGCAAGTCCACGCTTGTGCTTGAAACGCTGTGGAAAGGATTGGCACGTCGCCTTCATAAGGCGCGGGAAATGCCAGCGCCGCATAAAAGCCTACATGGCTCAGAGCTTCTGGACAAGGTTGTGGATATCGATCAGTCGCCGATCGGCCGCACCCCGAGGTCTAACCCGGCCACATATACCGGAGCCTTCACCCCAATTCGGGAATGGTTCGCGGGGCTCCCAGAAGCAAAAACCCGCGGTTACGCGCCCGGTCGCTTTTCCTTCAATGTCAAAGGTGGTCGCTGTGAAGCCTGCCAGGGCGACGGGCTGATCAAGATTGAGATGCACTTCCTGCCAGACGTGTATGTGACATGCGATACTTGTAAGGGCAAACGTTACAACAGGGAAACGCTAGAAATTAAGTTTCGTGGCAAGTCGATAGCTGATGTTCTTGAGATGACGGTTGAGGAAGGAGTCGAATTTTTCAAGGCTGTTCCCTCGATCCGCGAGAAGCTTGAGACGATGTACCGTGTTGGTCTTGGTTATGTTCGTATTGGACAGCAAGCAACCACTCTTTCTGGCGGTGAAGCGCAGCGCGTTAAACTCTCAAAGGAGCTTTCACGCCGCGCCACTGGTCGCACGATTTACATCCTTGATGAACCAACCACAGGCCTACATTTTCACGACATTGCAAAATTACTAGATGTGCTTCAGGAACTTGTTGATCAGGGTAACACTGTGATTGTGATCGAACATAATATGGACGTGATCAAAACAGCTGACTGGGTTATTGATCTTGGGCCTGAAGGCGGTGACGGCGGCGGCCTTATCGTGGCTGAAGGCACCCCTGAAGATGTTGCTAAGGTCGCGGCATCTCACACTGGGACATACCTCGCCAGGATGCTGCCCTGATTTCACTCTTAAAGAAAGATATGTGTCATCATGGATGAACAGACTATGGTAACGAAGTCCGGTTCAGGCACCGTCCACGTGATTGGTGGTGGTCTTGCTGGAAGTGAAGCCGCCTTTCAGCTTGCGCAACGTGGTATTTCGGTAGTGCTACACGAAATGCGACCAGTCAGAATGACCGACGCGCATCAAAGCGAAGGTCTTGCTGAGCTGGTCTGTTCAAACAGTTTTCGTTCAGATGACGCAGAATCGAATGCGGTTGGCGTGTTGCATCAGGAAATGCGGATGATGGGATCCATCATCATGACCGCCGCCGATGCGCACAAGGTTCCTGCGGGTGGAGCGCTTGCCGTAGACCGGGACGGATTTTCCGCTGGTGTACAGCAAATTTTGGAACAGCATCCCATGGTCACGATTTCGCGCGAGGAAGTGACCGAGATACCGTCCAACTGGACGAGCGTGATTATTGCGACAGGCCCCCTCACCTCGCCCGCACTGGCAAACATGGTGCGCGACACTGGCGGTGAAGAACAGTTGGCTTTCTTCGATGCGATTGCGCCGATTGTTCATTTTGACAGTATCAATATGGACAAGGCTTGGTTCCAGTCACGCTACGACAAATCAACTGATGGCGGTGACGGCAAGGACTACATCAACTGTCCCATGGATCAGGCGCAGTATGAGACCTTTATTGATGCCCTGCTTACTGGCGAAAAGATGAGTTTTCGCGAGTGGGAGGAAAACACCCCCTATTTCGAAGGCTGCATGCCCATTGAAGTCATGGCATCGCGTGGACATGAAACTCTGCGGTTTGGCCCGATGAAACCTGTCGGCCTGACCAACGCTCATGATGGAAGCCGCCCGCATGCGGTCATCCAACTCCGCCAGGACAACGCACTGGGAACGCTCTACAACATGGTGGGGTTCCAGACGAAGCTCAAATACGCCGAACAGGTCAGAATTTTCCAGACCATTCCCGGTCTTGAAGAGGCTCAGTTTGCCCGGCTTGGTGGCCTTCACCGGAATACTTTCATCAATTCGCCGCGTTTGTTGGATGAACAGCTCCGCATGAAGGTTCGGCCGCAATTGCGCTTTGCGGGTCAGATTACAGGTGTCGAAGGCTATATCGAATCAGCCGCTATCGGATTGATGACTGGCATTATGGCGGCCGCTGAAGCAATCGGTTCCAAGTGGACGCCTCCGCCTGTTGATACTGCCCACGGTGCTTTGCTTGCCCATATTACGGGCGGTGCTGACGCTGACACGTTTCAGCCGATGAATGTCAATTTTGGTCTTTTCCCACCTATCGAGTTGGAGATCACACCAAATGGCAAGAAACGCAAACTTCGCGGACGTGAGCGCAAAATGGCCTATGCCAGTCGTGCGCTGACTTCCTTCAGCGGATGGGCAAAAGAAATGGCGGTGGACTCCGTCACCCTATAGTTTCAGACGGCTTTAGGCCGCGCGATCCCATACCGCCATCCCAGCATGCGCCAGATCAGCATTGGTGACGCCATATTGCCACCCTGCTGCCGATGGAGTGCCGTCAAGGCAAGGATCATAAGCCATCGGTAGCTGTGTCTATCGAGGTGGATAAGGTCTTCATCTGTCAGGTGCGAATGGTCCGAAATCTGGGCATGTGTCATATGCGTAATGACATCCTGTAGCGGATCATCACCCTGATCGGCGACGATCGACGTCATCAGGGTAAATAACCCATTCCAACAAGAAAACCTGTCATCAGGATTTGAGGTGAGGCTGTCTTGCCACAGACCCAGAAGATCAATCAAAGCCTGTTTTGTGACAGTTGCGCTGTCTATTTCGGCCAGCAACCGCATCACAAGCGGAACGCCCTCAGAATTACCGCTTTCCAAGGCCTCAACCCACCATTGCAGCCGTATAGCTGCCAGCATTGGTTCAGAGGCCGCGACAACAGCATTTTCAGCTTCGCATGCGAGTGTGGCTAGATTTGCAAGCGTCTCTCGATGCTGAGAGGGCGCGAATAACAACGCCAGCGCAAGCTCTCGGTCTAGCTCGCGAAGCGCCTGCCAGGCACCAGCCATTAGATTGCGATCAGCCCGGCGGCAGCGGATCGACCTTCGCTCATGAGAACATTCCAGGTGCGGCAGGCTGCCGCCGTTGACTGAAGCTCAAAATTGATACCGATCTGCCGCAACGCTGCGGCAAGATCTGTAAAAGGATGCGTTGGCGCTTCCCCGGTGCCCAAAAGAAACAGCGGTGGCGGTGCGTCGCCAAGAAGTGGTCGAATATCGTCGATAGACAGCGAGTCTAAGTCAGCAGGTGGAGACCATGATAGCGCATCACGCGGCAGCAGGAACATGGCGCCAGCATAACGTTGCTGCGCTATCCGAAATCCACCATCTCCATATCCATGGATGAGCTGCAGATCGCTACCGTCGCCAAAGGTCTTGATGTCCACCATTAGCTTGTTTAGCCCTCTTCCACCATGGCACCTGGATCTTCATCTTCATCCAAATGTTTCTTCAGATCGAAGAAGGCCAACATGCCGACCGCCACGAAAATAGAGGAATATGTACCAATCAGAACACCCCAGATCATCGCAAGGGCAAAGTCACGGAGGACGGCTCCACCAAACAGCACAATGGCAAGTAGTGCTAGCAATGTGGTGACCGAAGTCATGACCGTACGAGACAGGGTTTCATTCAATGACAGATTCAGTATGCGCGGCTGTTCATAGGATTTATAGCGACGCAGATTTTCTCGAACCCGGTCAAACACCACCACAGTATCGTTGATTGAATAGCCGGCAATGGTCAGAATCGCTGCCACTGTTGCCAGATTGAACTCAAATGACGTCAGGGCAAACAAGCCGATAGTCGTGATCACATCATGCGCCAAAGCAAGGATCGCGGCGATGGAGAACTGCCATTCAAACCGGAACCAGATATAGACCATGATGGCCAGCAACGCGCAGATCACCGCCTGAATACCCTTGCTAGCCAGCTCGGCACCAACAGTTGGTCCCACAAATTCGGTCCGGCGAATGTCATAATCACCACCGAGTGTATCAGTGATCGCCTTAATCGCAGCAATCTGAGCTGCTTCGTCACCTTCCTGACGTTGAACACGGACAAGCACGTCTGTGTCAGTGCCAAAACCCTGAAGGCTGATGTCACCAAGACCAAGTTTGCCAAGATCAGACCGTAAGTCTGCAATATCGGCAGGCCCATTCGTGTTGCGGGCTTCAATTAGAATGCCACCACGAAAATCGATACCAAGGTTCAAACCAACCATTGAAAACAGAAGAACCGAGGCCAGAACAAGAATGCTGGAAAGACCAAGTGCCGGCTTGCGCAGGCGAAGAAAATCAATGTTGGTTTCACTTGGAACAAGTTTCAAACGCATCTCATCTCTCCTTACAGCACCAGTTCGCGCGGACGTTTCCGCTCAAGCCATATAATGATCAGCATCCGTGTGACCATGACGGCCGTGAATAGCGACGTCGCAATCCCAATGGCGAGCGTAACCGCAAAGCCCTTGATCGGGCCGGACCCGAACACATACAGAAACAGTGCCGCAAAGAGCGTGGTCAGGTTGGAGTCGACGATTGTCGAAATGGCGCGCTTATAGCCACCTTCAATAGCAGCCATAACATTACGCCCTCGCCGTAATTCCTCGCGTATCCGCTCAAAAACCAGAACATTGGCATCAACGGCCATACCCATTGTCAGGACGATCCCAGCGATGCCAGGCAGAGTTAGGGTTGCCTGAATGAAGGAAAGCGCCCCGAGGATCAAAATCACATTGACCAGCAGTGCGACGTCCGCCAAAGCACCAAAAAGCCCATAGCTCAGGACCATATAGACGATGACAAGTGCAAGCCCGACCATGGCCGCGATCTGACCAGCTGCCACAGAGTCAGCGCCAAGCCCAGGGCCGATTGAGCGTTCTTCCATGACAATCAGCGGTGCTGGCAAAGCCCCTGCCCGCAGTATCAGGGCAAGTTCGTTGGTCTCTGCAACCGTGAAGGAACCGGTGATCTGCCCACTGCCAAAAATCTGCGACTGGATAGTGGGCGCGGAAACGACCTTGCCATCAAGAATAATGGCAAAGGGCCGGCCGATGTTAGATCCGGTCACGCGGCCAAACCGTTTAGCCCCGGTAGCGTTTAACGTAAAGCTTACAGACGGTCGGTTGTTCTGATCGAAACTTGCCTGTGCATTTTCAAGAAGTTCACCACTAACCATCACGCGCTTTTCAATGACGTAGAATTCGCCATTATCCTTATCACCAGGCAGAAGAACACTACCCGGCGGCACACGACCACGATCCATCGCTTCCTGCGGTGTGATGCTGGTGTCGACAAGTTGGAAGGTCAGCTTAGCTGTCCGACCAAGAAGCCGCTTAACCTCTTCTGGATCATCGACCCCTGGTAGCTGCACAAGGATCCGATCTGCGCCCTGACGTTGGATGATCGGTTCCTTGGTTCCGTCAGGATCAATCCTGCGACGAATGATTTCCATCGACTGTTCGAGCGTGGCTGTCTGCAAAGTCTGCATGCCAAGTTCGGTGTAGGAAATCCGGTAGGATGTCCCATCTGCGGCAACATTCAATCCATCGCCAAGATCGTTGAAAATTTCTGTTGCTGACGCAGCATCATCCGCATTGCGAAGGCGGACCCTGACTTCATCGTTTTCCACATCCAGATTGCTGAACCGAATCTTCTGTTGCCGAAATTCCTGACGGATGATTTCTGCAAAACTCTCGAGACGCTCAGCCGATACCACGTCTATATCGACCTTCAGCAGCAGATGTGATCCCCCCTGCAAATCAAGGCCAAGGTTGATTTTCTGACCTGGAAGGAATGATCCACCATCAAGATCGTCTCCCGGCATCAGATTTGGCGCTGCATAGACAACGCCAAACAAAGTCACAAGAATGACAAGAAGCTTTTTCCAGCCTTCAAACTGCAGCATTTTGGTTTGCTTTCTTCAGCCTATAGCAGGGGATAACTGACGGCAAAGAGCCGCCAACGCAGATCAAGAACTGGCATCAGTCTTGCCACGAATGTCAGCAATCATCGCACGCACAACGTCGACTTTAACGTCTTTGGCGATTTCCACTTCAACAGTTTCACTGTCTTCGACGACGCGAACAATTGTGCCTGTGATGCCACCATTAGTGATGATCTTGTCACCACGTTTCAGGGCGTTCAGCATTTCACGATGCTGTTTGGCACGCTTCTGCTGCGGGCGGATGAGCAGAAAGTAAAAAATGACCATGACAAGCAGGATCGGCATCAGGCCAAGACCGCCTTCGGCGAAGCCGCCTGACTGTGCGAATGCAGGTGTAATCAGCATTTTTCTGAACTCCAGATCATATGGGTAAACTGCGTTGGCACCATAAACACAGTGCCGCTCAGGGGCAATCACCAACGCACATCACATGTCATGTTTTCCCATACCAGTCGGTCAGCAACAAGACGCGACAAGCTGTTGTCGGACTGGCAGTGCCCTGCTAGGTTTCCGGCATGACAAATACTGATTCTGATACCGAGTTCCTGCGCCATCTGGCACGTATTGCAGACGCGCTTGAAAAATTCAGCCCGACCGATCCTGTTCCCGCCGACCTTCCGGATGCGGATGCCTATGTATGGAACCATGCACGCCGACGGATGATGCCCGTCAACAAGGTCAATCGCATCGATTTGCGACTGCTGTGTGGTGTCGACCAACAGCGCGACATGCTGCTTTCAAACACCATAGCCTTTGTTCGAGGTTTTGCTGCTAACAACGCGCTTTTGTGGGGGGCAAGGGGAACCGGAAAATCATCGCTCGTAAAAGCAATCCATGGAACGGTGACCAGTCGTGGAATGGATTGTGCACTTGTTGAAATACACCGTGAAGACATCAACGACCTACCCTTTTTGATGAGCTATCTTTCACAGATTGACAGGCGCTTTATCGTCTACACAGATGACCTGACCTTTGATCAAGGAGATAACAGCTACAAATCCCTGAAAGCTGCTTTGGACGGCGGCGTCGAAGGCCGGCCAGATAATGTGATTTTCTACGCCACATCGAACCGCAGGCATCTCATGCCGCGCCAGATGATTGAAAACGAACGATCAACAGCCATCAATCCTTCCGAAGGCGTTGAGGAAAGTGTATCCCTGTCCGATAGATTCGGCCTGTGGATTGGTTTCCATTCAATCGATCAGGAGACTTACTTCGATATTATTGAAGGCTACATCGCCCACTTCAATATCAACACCAGCAAGGTTGACGTGCGGCGCGAGGCTTTGGCCTGGTCGATGGAACGTGGAGCTAGGTCTGGCCGGGTAGCCTGGCAATTTATCATCGATCTTGCGGCTCGCACCGAGACCAGCCTCACTGGCAAAGGTTGAACCGCAAAGATCAATCTGATCAGGCGATAACCGTGCGAGGGTCGACGGGCTGGCGTGCCTGACGAATTTCAAAATGCAGCTGCGGGCTGTCAACCTTGCCGGTTGACCCGACTGTTGCGATTTGTTGTCCGGCCTCGATCACATCCCCCTCACTGACAAGGACTTCGCCGAGATGGGCATAGGCAGTGATGATGCCACCATCATGCTTGATCAGGATTAGTGTCCCGAATGATTTGATGCCCTCCCCAACAAATGCGACGGTCCCACGCGCTGCGGACAGAACAGACGTACCTTCGGCGGCGGCAATATTGACACCATCATTATGAACACCGCGGGCTGCGGGGCCGAACTCAGTAATGATTTTGCCTTTTACAGGCCAGCGAAAATCACCAACACCGGACGGTGCGACAAAGTTCTTTCGCGGCGCTGCTGGTACAGACGGGCTTGCTGGCGCAGATGGCGTTGTGAGAGCTGCCACCTGAATTGAACGGGCATCCGGTTGTGAGTCGAGCACAGAGAAGTCTTGGGAATCCGGCAGAATCAGTTTCTGTCCAACGGACAGCTCAAACGGTGTTTCAAGTTCATTTGCCTCCGCTAGCTGGTACTGACTGACCGCATAACGTTGAGAAATGGTGTGCACACTGTCTTCTGGGCCAACTGTGTGGGTGCGGCGCGGTGACAGGGTAAGTACCTGCCCCACCACAACCATGTAAGGCGGGCCGAGCTCATTATCACGAATAATGGAAGTTGGCGGTATTCTGTATCGCGCTGCGATGGAGTAGAGATTGTCGCCTTCACGAACGGTAACTTTGCCGTCCACAGGAATGGCTTCCAGCGGTTGACGCAAAGGGGCAACGACAACTGGAGCAAGCGTTGAACGGGTCATGGAAAGGTCAGGCGTTTTGCACCCTGTAAGGACCACTGCACTACCAGCCATGACAAGGATTAAAGTATGGCGGATTGGATTTGTGCCTAATGTCATGCCCTATCCTTCTATGAGAGGTACGAACTTTACCGGCAGGACTTCCTGCTTTTCAAATCCGTCCTCAGTCCTGCGGATTAAAACCAGGGACTGATCACGCCCCCGCCCCTCGGGTGCCACCATGATGCCGTCAGTTTTCAATTGATTCAACAGCGCAACGGGAATCGCTGCAGGCGCACAAGTCAGGATGATCCGATCAAATGGCGCGCCTTCAGGCCACCCAACCGATCCATCGCCAAGCTTTGTTGTCACATTGGTAATTTTGAGCTTCCGGAAGCGGTTCTCAGCTTCAACCAACAGCGGCCTAAGCCGCTCGATCGAATATACACGACGGCTGAGCAGCGATAGGATAGCCGCCTGATAGCCACTGCCCGTACCGATCTCAAGGACACGCTCGCGACCAGTTAACTGCAATGCCGCAGTCATAATCGCCACGATGTAAGGCTGGCTAATGGTCTGCTCAAGCGCGATTGGTAAGGAAGCATTTTCATAGGCGTGATCACGCAACGCTGGCGGCACAAAAAGATCGCGCGGAATCTGCTCCAAAGCCGAAAGCACGTGAGAATCCGTAATCCCCATGCCACGCAGCGTCATCGTGAGCTGAGCTTTTTCATAGGTAAAATCAGACATTTGCCGGCGAATACTTTACCTGATTTCTAAGGTGTATAAAGGCAGCCGATGGCGCAATTAAAAGCCCACTTTTGCCAGATTGGCTTGCGCAGCGGCTGCTGTGATATCCATACCCAAAGCCGTTAGTGATATCCAGCCATCATCCATCACGGCACGATCACTCCCGGGGATGGTTTCCTCGCGCGCCATCAACGGGCCAAGGCGGTAGCTATTCGGCACCGCACCATCAATGACCTGATCTCCAAATTTATGACGATCAAGCGACGCCGGCATAATGCCCTTTACATCATCAGGCGCAACTGGTGGAAAGTTCACGTTCATGACTGTCCGCTCAGGAATACCGGCCTCAAGAAGATGCCTGATAACTGTTTCAGCGTGAGCCTGTGCTGCCGCGAATTGCGACCTTTCTGTTCGTCCGTTACGCTGTGACAGTGCGATGGCCGGCACACCCATAAGCGACGCTTCCATGGCGGCTGCGATTGTGCCGGAATACAGAACATCATCAGCGACATTCATTCCTGCATTTATTCCAGAAAGGACCAGATCGGGTTTGCGGTCCAGCACTTTTGACATTCCAAAAATCACGCAGTCACTTGGCATACCCGAACAGGTAAAGCGGTTATTGCCCTGTGGTTCAATCATCACATCCCTGTGCAGGGTGATTGAACGAGACGCACCAGATCTGTTCTGTGCTGGCGCTATTACCCACACATCGTCGCTAAGTTGATCGGCAACTGCCTCGAGTATTTCAATCCCAATGGCGTCAAGCCCATCATCATTACTGACAAGAATTCGTCCAACAGGCTTGTTCACCTACGCCACCTTCATCACATATAAACTGCAGAAAAAAACACTGTACCAATGGGCACTCATTGGTTGGTCACACCAGTGGATCGGCATGGCCAACCTGTCAGATGGCCATAAGCCTGTCACAACCCATGTAACCATGCAGCACCTCTGGAAGAAGGATAGTTCCGTCCTCTTGCTGCCCATTTTCCAACACGGCAATCATCGTACGGCCGACAGCAAGCCCTGATCCATTCAGAGTATGCACAAACTGTGTGTTGCCATCTTCGTCCCGGAAACGTGCCTTCATCCGACGCGCCTGAAATGGGCCACAGTTCGAACAGGATGAAATTTCCCGGTACATCCCGCGACCTTCGTCCTGGCCTGGCAGCCAAACTTCAATATCGTACGTTTTCTGAGCCCCAAATCCAGTGTCGCCACTGCACAGCATCATCACCCGATATGCCAGGCCCAAACGCTGCAGAATGGTCTCTGCACATGCTGTCATGCGCTCATGTTCCTCGGCTGAATGATCAGGATGGGTGATACTAACCAGCTCAACTTTGGAGAACTGGTGCTGGCGTATCATGCCACGTGTGTCGCGCCCAGCCGCGCCGGCTTCAGACCGAAAGCAAGGCGTGTGTGCCGTAAAGCGCATTGGCAAGGCGGTAGCATCGACAATTTCGTTGGCCACAATATTTGTCAGCGGCACTTCAGCCGTCGGAATGAGCCACTTGTCGTCTGCACGAAACAGGTCTTCGCCAAATTTTGGAAGTTGGCCCGTCCCCGTCATGGCAGTACTATTCACAAGATAGGGCGGCAGCGTTTCCTGATAGCCAAATTCTGCCGTGTGCGTATCCAGCATGAACGCCGCAAGAGCCCTCTCGAGCCGCGCAAGCTGTCCGCTCAGCACTACAAAACGAGCACCCGCAAGCTTTGCACCCAAGGCAAAGTCCATCTGACCCAGACCCTCGCCGAGCGCGACATGGTCTTTGGGGGTGAAGGAGAATGAAGGTATATCACCTATGGAACGCAGTAGTTTGTTCTCGTCCTCATTGGCACCATCAGGAACATCAGCATCAAGTAAATTTGGAAGTTCCATAAGATGGGCATCAAGGGTTGAAGCAAGTTCACCCTCTTCTGCCTCCAGTTTAGGCATGTCTGACTTGATCGTAGCGACTTCCTGGATCAAGTCGTCAGCATCTTCGCCGCGCCCTTTACGAGCTCCAATTTCTTTGGATGCCACATTACGACGAGACTGGAGATCCTGAAGCTGCCCCTGCACTGCCCGCCGCCGAGTGTCGATATCGAGAATTGTAGCGGCCAGCCGGTCAATCCCGCGACGACCTAGAGCCGCATCAAATGCGTCGGGATTCTCGCGGATAAAGCGAATGTCATGCATGGGTATGCCTCAGTTCACATCAAAGGGACGACGACAAAATACTTAAGTGTCTGCCGCTTCATCGTAAGATTTTGGTGCAATCATCCGGGCTCCGATGATGGAAATTTCATACAGAGCAATGATTGGCGCTGCCAGAAGAAGCTGTGAAACAACATCTGGTGGCGTGAGAATGGCCGCCGCGACGAACGCGATAACAATGGCAAATTTACGCTTTTCAGCCAATCCTTCAGGAGACACCAGCCCCGCACGGACCAGCAAAAGCAGAATGACGGGTAATTCAAACGCAAGTCCGAATGCAAAAATCAGACGCATCATCAGCGACAGATATTCTGAAATCCGCGGTTCGATTTCGATGGCCAGCGAACCGGCACTTCCCGCCATTTCGAAACCTACGAAAAACGAAAAGGCCAGCGGAGTCACTATGTAATAGACCATCGCCGCACCCAGTAAAAACAGAACTGGCGTCGCAATTAGAAACGGCAGAAATGCTGCTTTCTCATTTTTGTAAAGTGCCGGTGCAATGAATTTCCAGATCTGGATGCTAAAAATCGGGAAAGAGATACAAAGCGCCGTGAATAGCCCAACCTTGATCTGGGTAAAGAATCCCTCATGCAACGCGGTGAAGATCATCCTCCCGCCACCTTTTTCCTCAAGGATGGCGGCAAGCGGCGCCTGCAAGAACATGAAGACGTGGCTGGCGATGCTGTTATTCATCCCGCCACCCGGCATTGGCGCGACACAGATCAGTAGCAACACCACGAATGCAACCATGGCAATACCAAGCCTGTTGCGAAGCTCGGTCAGATGACCGATCAGAGACATCTGAGCGCCTTCGCCCTCGAGTTCTTTGTCTTCAGCCATTACACGTTAGCTCTTTTTCTTGGATGCAGGCTTTTCGCCAGTATCACGAGATTCGGCGGCAATCGCTTCCCCAGCCTCGCTAGCCATGTCGCCAATCATATTCACATCATCATCGTCAGCCGCGGCCTTGACGGAATCACCAAGCTCCCGAACCTGATCAGAAACTGAGCCGCCAGGGTCGATTGCATTGGCAAGTTCGTCTAGATTGCCACCTTTAGCCTTGTCCATTGTTGCTTTCAGATCCGCAACATCGGCGTCGGCGGCAAGCTGATGCATGCCGTCCGTAAATTCCCGTGCCATTTTGCGCATCTGCTTCGTAAATCTTGTAAAGCTACGAAGCATCCTGGGAAGCTCCTTAGGTCCGACCACCATGATTAACACGAAGGCCACGACCAGAAACTCCCAGCCACCAATGTCAAGCATGCCAGTTTCCTAACTTAGGACTTTTTCGCTGCTTTTTTCTTGGCAGCACCCTTTTTGGCTGCAGCCTTCTTTGCAGGTGCCTTTTTCTTGGCAGCGGCTTTTTTCTTTGGCGCCGCCTTTTTCGGGGCAACTGGTGCCTCTTCGATGACTTCAACCTCTTCGGCCTCATCAGCAGCAGCGGCCTCTTCCTCGCCCTTCAGGCCTGTCTTGAAATTACGAAGGCCTTTGCCAAAATCGCCCATGATCGCTGAAACTTTGCCACGGCCACCAAAAAGCAGCAGTACCACTGCAAGAACGACGAGCCAGTGCCAGATGCTAAACGCGCCCATAATATCCCCTCTGGATTATGAAGCGCCGACCGAAGACTGGGCCGACGCATGAATAAGACACCGAGACTATAGCCACGCACGTCAGAATGAACAAGCCGTGGTTTGCACCGATTTATGCGCAAAAC